>JAAZFF010000055.1 GCA_012511845.1 Lentisphaerota bacterium | reverse complement strand
GTTTGAGGACGCCCATCCATATAAAAAAGCTGCTCATAATCTTCTGAGAGGATTTTCTGAAGCGGCAGCACTGATACCCGATATTAATCTTGAAACGACGTTACTCGATGTCAATCGGGATCTTGTAGCTGTATCTGCGATAATGCACAAATTCAACCCCGATGTTAACTCAATCATAATTGAATACAATCAGGAATCGAGAGTCATATCGGAATTCGATATGACAGCCCCGACAGAATCACAGGATTGGGCGGACAAGGCATCACCGGGGGATGCCTCTTGTTTCAGGGGAGAATATGCATGTGTAAACGCACTTTCCCAATTGCTCAAACCGGCAGACTCTGTGATATATTTTCTGGAAGGGCACGGAGAGTTCGATATCGGCAGTTATCACCATGTAACAGGTGCCTCCTCAACAGCTCAGGCATTGCGTTCAAACGGTCTCATAGTTGAAACCCTGAATTTAGCTCAAAATAAAAAAATCCCGGCAGACTGCAGTGCACTTGTTATTGCCGGCCCTCGCACGATGCTTTCCCAGCGTGAAATTGAACAGATATCCTCATACCTGTCGAGCGGAGGAAAGGCTGTCATACTGCTGGATAATCCATACGCGGGCGGTCTTGCACCTGTACTTGAAAAGTGGGGTATTCAGATTTTACGAAGCAGTCGGAGCCCGGCTGAACGGGAATTTGTTTCCACTACCACGTATGGAGTTCACCAGACAACACGGCGCATGAACAATATAATGACAGTTTATGCACAACCGTGCCACTTTACCGCAAACTCTGCAGCACCAATGCATGAACGGGCTGACAAACCGCAAATAACGCCCATTGTACTGCTGCCTGCAAAAAGACTCATGCAGCCGGAGAAAAATTCTGCCGAGTTCTATCCTATTGTCCTGGCATGTGAACTGGGCGGGGTTGCATTGACCGGCAGAAGCCACAACACAAGACTCGTTGTTTTCGGAGATTCCGAGTTTGTGTCAAACGCAATGGTAAATGCAAATGTAGAAGGAAATATAATTTTGTTTTTATCCTGCATCGAATGGCTTCTCACACAGAGCGATTCACCAATTTTATATAAAGAGATGGGGCAGACATTGAATCCCGGAATAGACCCTGTTACCGGATGGTTCTACTTGATCGGTACACTCGCCTTATTTATTCCCAGCGCATTGCTTGCTTCCGGAGTATTCATATCATGCCGCTTATACGTCGTATTTGACGCACCTTAAACACTTTAAAAGATTCATCAACATACTTGTAGGGAAAAATGACAAAACTAAAAGCAATTTTATTCGATCTTGATGGAACGGTCTACGCGGGCGAAAGAGAAATCCCCGGTGCCTCGGATTACATAAAACACCTCGGAAGCACAGGTATCAGATGTGTGTACATAACAAATCGTTCAAACCGTACGGCAGAGACTGTCTGCAAGCAATTACAGGGATTCGGAATACCGTGTAACCCTGACGACATAATATCAACCGCACACGTTGCTGCAAACTATGTAGGAAATAAATCCGCTTTCGTTATAGGAGAGGAAGGTCTTGTTTCTGCCTTAGAGGAGAAAGGGGCAACGATAACAGAAAACTCGCCTGAGTACGTAGTGGTAAGCCTGGATCGCAAATTTAATTATGAAAAGCTTGAGAAAGCCTGCGCACTTATAAGTAGAGGCTCAAAATTCATAGCCACTAATACTGATCCGCGCCTTAAAATGGATAACCGTTTTGTGCCCGGAACAGGGGCTATTGTAGCGGCTGTCCAGACAGGCACAGGCAAAGAACCCATAGTGCTGGGCAAACCGGAACGAATTATAATAGATATGGCACTTGAGGAATGTGGTTGTTCTGCCGAAGAAGCTCTCGTAATAGGAGATTTTCTTCCAACAGATATAGCTTCCGGCATAAATGCCGGGTTGAAAACTGTCCTGATGCTCACAGGCGCAAGCACTAAGGCAGATATTGAGGAAACAGGCATAGCACCCACATATATAGCAAAAGATTTTGCTGCCCTCGCCTCTATAATCCAGGCAGAATATGGAATATAGCAAAGTACGGAACAAAGAAGAAAAACAACAATGGAAAACTGCTCTGCGCCTTTTGCGTGATATCGAGCCTGTGCTGAGTGATCCAAAAAAATCTGCCGGGCTTATACAAAAAGCAAAAGCGTTTTTTGAAAATTCCAGTGTAGACCGGCTTCGTAAACTTGCACGGATTTTAACCGAAGGAATGGACGCCAAACAGCTTCTCTGTGCCATAGTTCCGGTTGAGCGCGTTGCAGCACGTGAACGTGTTACTGATGCCGATATGAAACTTGTTTCACATGATGCTGCTTCAGCGCCGGCGGCATCAGACGTTTTGCCCCTGATTCTAGTTGCGGACAATATTCGTTCTGCTGTTAACATCGGCGGGATGTTTCGTACACTCGAGTTTTTTAATGCTCAGGCTGTGTGGC
>JAAZFF010000054.1 GCA_012511845.1 Lentisphaerota bacterium | reverse complement strand
GGGTAGGGCGACGCTCTCCGGTGCGCGCCGTTGGCTGAGCGGTTAATGAAAAGTTGAAGGAATCGAATGGATCGAAAGAATCGATTGTGGCTTCGGACTCCGGACTCGGATTTGACCCTATTGACCTTATTGACCGGGTTGGGGTTGCTTAGCGCAAGCATTCTCAGCAACAGGTCTGCGAGTACGGAGCCTCGCTGTCCCAGTGAAACCTCTTAATCTGCTTAGCAACTGCCCACTGCCCACTACACACTGTCCACTGACACGGCTTGCCGGGCCTTGCCCACTGCCTGGATTGCCGTTCCCCAGGATGCGCCGATCTTTTAATTAATCACATAATTGTTTCTTAATTGAGTGATATATGTGTTTTATGTATAATATCTGCAATTCCGGTGAACATTCAGTTCCGGGAGATAGTTTTATGACAAAATACGAGCACATAAAAAAACTGGATTTGTCCGGACCTTACCGTTCACGTTTAGCCGCACAGGAGTTGTACGATCGGGTAGTGACATTTCTATGTGAAGAGAAACCGGGTGTAGGCACACCATTTTTAACAGATGCCGAACTTGTTGCCCGCACGGGCTTGAGTCGTTCGACTGTCAGGCGCGCAATGGATGATTTGCAGCGTGAAGGCTGGATCGACCGACGCATTGGATTAGGAACTTTTACCGGAACACGGACGGGAGCCCTGATTAATTCAAAAACCGGCGATGTAACAGGTATACGACTTGGTGTTTTGGTATATAGTCTTGGAAATCTTTCTAACGATTGGTACACGCCACTCATTCTTGAGGGTATTGATATGGTAGCTTCAGAACTTAATATAAGTATTGAGCTTCTGGGAACTTGTGATCGTGATATAGACGCCATTTCACTACGGCTTGAGCAGAGTATACCAACCGTTCTGGTGTGCCTTTCCAATGGACCGAGGGAAGCGTTTGTAATCCGTGACGCCCAGCGACTGGGCATCCCATGCATCGTAAGCGGTACGCCACATATGCGACTGGGAGTTCCGTGTGTAATGGAGGATAATGCTCAGGCAATGGAAGCGGCAGTTGATCATCTTCACGACAAAGGGCACAGGCGAATAGCTCTCTCGATACAGAGAAATACTGAGCCATGGGTGTTTGCCCGTCATGAAGCTTTTTTTAACGCTCTTTCCAAACATAAGATCGCTCCATGTAGTATGGGAGTACATTGGCTTCCTCTAGGCTGTGATTCTGTTCTCCCTGACGATGCAGAAGACAGTTTTATGGATTTTCTTGAAGCACATAAACCTACAGCCATTATTGCAGGCAGCCGACTTTCAATGATATGTCTTGATGCGCTGCACAGGAAGAAAAAACTTCTAGTACCAAAAGATCTTTCAGTTATGAGTTTTGAGCAGGATGAGAGGCCGCATGGGCAGTGGTTCGATGGACTTGTACCCGACAAGGTTGTTCTGCCTCTCAACGAAATAGGGAAAAAAGTTGCGGACCTTGCTGTACGCATGGCAGCTGGCAATCAGATCCCCGCATCAACAATGCTTCCCTCAACCATTATGCCCGGTGAAACAGTTGTTGCGCTCAAAGTCTGCTGAGCGCTGGAGGGTAACTCGCCGCGCCCCGCGCCCTTCGGGCAGTGGACAGTGTGCAGTGGGCAGTTTCTAAGCAGGCGCATATTATCTCACGCGAAGACGCAGAGCAGGGTAGAGCGACGCACTCCGAGCGCGCCGTGGTGAGTTAATGAATTATCGAGAGAATTGCCCTGCCACAGCATCCATCTCAGCCACCACGCAAGCATAGTCCCGATCATTTGCTCATCAGCCTGGATTACGATAACGATCCCGATTGGCTGATCACTACCAACTGCCCACTGACCACTGCCTGGCTTGCCGGGCTCGGGCTTACCTGACGATTATCGTCGTAGCGTATTCGCTGTAACGGATCATGATCTGCGTTGAAGTAATTTCTATAAACCAGTTGGAAGCATCAAGGTCAGGGTCGAGCATGAGACCGTTGTCCTCGATGCTGTCGGCAACAAGAACAACATGGTTGCCGGCGCTCGTATAATCATCTGCTTTTTCAGGACTTATATAGCTTCCATCCTCAAAGACTGCTGTTCCTGAAACTTTCAGCGGAATTAGTTCGTCTTTTGACAAAACGGGTGTGAGTTTGTTGCCCGGCTCAATGAGCAGGGAGCCCGTGTTAATCGTACCGCCCTGCAGAGTAATTCTGTTGCCTATTGATGTATCTGTACCCACATTGATGCCGGAAGCGGAGATGCTGCCGCCAACTGCAGCAATGAGTTCGTTGGAGCTTGTAACAGCATTATTTTCTGTCCAGCCGATATAGGCATGACCAATGTTTGTTATCATGCCTCCAGCCTCTGCCCGGACGCGGTTCCACGCACCGGTGGAATTTTCTTCCATCATGAAACCGATTCTAAGAGGTCTGCTACCCAGATCCCAGAGGGAGTCCGTGCCGGTAATGAGTGCATAGTTGCGATCGTTTCTTCCTTCACTGCTTCCGCCGGCTCCGATGCAGGCACCCCAATTCCATCCATCATCGCGTCCGGAGTAAAACTTGCCGCCGTCTGTGACGATCAGACCGTTATCACTACCGTATCCACTTTCCCAGTATGCGTATGCACCGAGCCAGATCCAGGTGTTCTGAACAACGGCATTATTCGAGATGGTTACTGTATTGAATGATGAATTCTGACCGACACTGATAGACTCACCCACATCCCACACTGTGGAATCTCCTGTAACAAGTACTTCGTTGTATGAGTTGCCTGTTTCCCACCATCCTATGCGTCCTCTGGCATTTACGAGACGGGCACCATCGGCAACGGTGAGGCGATTGCTCGGAGCGTTCATGATTATATGGTCAAGATTCAGATCCCACTCTGTTCCTTCACCTGTTATAGTAATCGTGTTTCCGGGAGCATGGTATATAGCCTGATTGTTATTATTTGCATTTACAAGCTTGCATCCATCGGCAACTATAAATTCATTTCCACTGTCCCTGAAAAAGACACCTCTTTCTGATCGGGTCAAATTTGTGAATTCGCCGCCGGAAAGTATAAGCTTGCTTCCATCTCTTACGGCGCATGACACGTCACCCCATCCACCGGCGAGGGATATGGAGGAAGTTCCTGTTAGCGTGGCTGTTTTTTTTCCCGCGTTTGGAAATATAACAATTTTTGTTTGCGCCATGAAACGATATGTTATATACGGTATCTTCAAGTGGGTCAAGAAAAACAATGCCTTTCTTTACATTTATGCTTCCTTCTCCACTGACTGGTCCACGCAGTAAAAGACCGTAATTTTCGCCTAATGTTTCAATTGTAACGTCAATATCATTGTTAACAATCATGGGGGCGCTTATAGTGCCGCTGGTCCAGCGATTTCCCAATACCCTGATAAATCCCGGGCCGTCCGGGTAATCTAAAATCAGTTTTTGTTCAGGAGCATTTGTTGTGATGTTGAAACCCAGATCTGACCATTCGTTGGGGTACATTGTAATTCCTCCAACTGTTACGGCAGGCTGGTTCAGATAAACAGTGTCGGAGCCATCAATGAAACGCACTGTTTCACGCGGCAAATTCGGAACCCTGATATCCGGATCCCAATTTTCAACATCATTCCAGAATGAGTTGCCGCCTGCACCCGTCCATGTGAATATCTGTGCAGCGGAAACGAAGCTGGAAACATCTCCTGCCCATGCTTCTCCTACATCGTTGGTGGCGTAACATTGGTAGAAGTGTTCTGTTGAAATAGGTAAATCTGTTATATTTAGAGAGAACATTCCTTCATACAGTGTTCCCACCATGTTGGTGTTAGCCCAGTTCTCCGGATCGGTGCCCCAGAATATATACGCGTCTGCTGTTGTGCCGCCTGTGAGAATGCCGTTGAGAGTGGCGGATGATCCGGCGATTCCCGTAGCACCTGAGGCGTTGCTGACCGATGGTTGCGAAAGCCCTTCAATTGCAGTTACTTTAAAATTGTCGACTTGTCCGCGGGAGCCCGCCAATACAAGAAATACTGCATTCGATGTATTTACTTCCGTAAAAGCTGTGGTAGCGAAATCACCCATGTATTCATTATTGAATTTAATGTTGAAAACGTCACCGCTGGCAGTATCAACATCATAGGACATGGGGTAAAAAGTATAGCCAGTTAATCCCCTTCCTGAATCATACGTATTTTTTGTTTCCCCATTTTCAATAAGGAATATCACACCATCACCATTAACAGCTATACCGTTAAAACCCGACTTGATTTCCGTCTCATAGTTAACGTTCGTCCATCCTATGTACGGAACCACTCCCTTGAATCCCAGTGCAATACCTTCTGATCCGAGTCTTTCTGAGGGCATTGCAACATCTGCTGATATGCGCAATATGCCGGTGTTGTACTCAGCGAGGGAAATGTTAATACTACATTTTTCTTCACCCATATCTGCAGCATTCTGCGGCCACGCCCAGGATCGTTCATCTCCATTAATGAATGGGTAACTCCAATCCCACTGTACTACCGACACCCAGTTGCTCCCCGGCAGGTTCACCACATCAGGAGCCCTGTCTGCAACAGCTGTTTCTTCTCCTGTATAGCTGAAAGTGTCGTGCACTATTACGGTATCTGCATAAGCTGATACAAGCACACACGAGACAACTGAAACGGATAGCATTAAAACAAATTGCTTAATATTCAATTTTGCAGTTTTCGTATTTTTCATTTTAACCTCATTCCATTTTACGAGTAATAAAACATACCACCGATTACTTGTGAATATTACCATATAAAATCTTAAAAATACAAGTTTTTCAGAAAAATAAGTAATTGTGGCTAAACCGTAAAAGCGGGCAAAGGAAGTTCGACTGTCAGGATTATCTCACGCAGAGGCTTTACCGCCGCAAGATTTAACCACAAACCACACGAAACTTCACGAAAGGGTAGGGCGACGCACTCCGAGCGCGCCGTGGATGAGGGGGCTAAGGTGATGCGTCTGCGACGGCGGTTTGCGGAGAAACCAGCCCTACCTTGCCTGGTAACCACTGATGTGTAGACAGATGTACGGACACCCATGCGGGACTCGGTCGTCTCTGTCACCCTGTCTAGTAGGCCTCTGGTCGCTTGACTGGAGGTCATTTTTTTCTTGTTTGCGTTTCAAGTTGAGAGATTGCTATAATGGTCGCAACGAAACGGTTAGGCGGTGCGGCCTGTGACACCGTGAGTACCCACCTCGGCGGCGCATCATGCTATAGTTCGGAGGGGTTGCCTTTAGGGGTGCGGGAGAGCGCTAGACCCCGAAAAGGCGTAATGGCTGGCTCGCCACAGTCATTGCTCTTTTACTAATAGAGCTGTTTTTCCGCAAGGTGAGCAAAGGATAGGGAAGGCACTCCGCAGCCGTCCGAAATATGTAGCTGTCTCGGAGAAACGCTCCCTATCCAACGCGTCTTATCCGGCGGTTAAAAGAATGGTAAAACATGCCCGGGAACCGTTCGCTAATAGAGGAGAAACAATTCTAAGGTATCAAAACCAGGCGACTTTGTAGTGCCTTAAAAGTCGAGTGCTTTATTTACAATAAGTTGCAGCTATAAATGCGAAAGTTGGGCTAAACCTCAAAAGCCGACAGAGCCGTTTGCGCTGTAGAGCGTTTTGGGGTGTTGGATTTGTGCGAAATTACCATATTGCATAATTTTCTATCAATAGTTTCATCAATGATGCGGTAACGGGTGGAAAGTACGAATACTGCCAGTC
>JAAZFF010000053.1 GCA_012511845.1 Lentisphaerota bacterium | reverse complement strand
GTTGTTGATGGTATCTGCGGGATTTTCAGGCGATCTTTGGCACGAGCCAGTTCATCTGCATATACTGCCCACCGTGAGCCTGCCTTTTCAGTAATAAGCAGATCGAGTACTGCCTTGCCTTCATCTTTCTTTCCTGAAAGAATCAGTGTTCGTCCAAGACCGAGTCTTGCTGGAATTGAGAGAAACGAATCAGGGTTCTTTTGAAGAAATTTTTCGAATTTGTCGGCAGCTTCACTCACCTTGCCTGTAGCTTCCAGACTGTGGGCGAGTCCCAACTCTGCCACAGGTGCAAAGTTGTGTCTGGGATGCTTTGCAAGAAATTCTTCATACGTTGAAAGCGCAAGGGAATACTGCTCTGCATTGAAATAAAAGCTTCCAAGACGCAAACGGGCGAGCGGGGTAACAACGGAAGACTTGTTCGCTGTAATTATCTCTTCTACAGCTTGTGGCGAACTTGCCGAATCCAGATCTGTCATCGCCTGAGCTGTGCGACGCTCCCTGAAGCTTTCGAACCTTTGCTTGCCAACAACCACAATAAGAATAATGACTGCAACAATAGTTACCGCATTACCGTACTTGTTCCACCAAATTTTCAGTGATTCCAACTCATCAACCGTTTCCGGTGTGGCGTGCTGGAGGTTTTTCTCTTCTTTTGCCATAGATTTGATAACCTTAAATACTTCCGCAAATTATATATGCTGAAGGTGATTTGTTACAATGGCGGGCCCTGAGGGATTCGAACCCCCAACCAAGGGATTATGAGTCCCCTGCTCTAACCATTGAGCTAAAGGCCCAAAACAAATTGATTACAGACGGCAGAATACTAAATGCCCGCTTTTAGATCAAGTTGAATTATTCAACCATAGCGGTTTTCAGTACATTATCTATCTCTGTTTCTATTGCAGGCAGTTCTTCTGCTCCCCACAAAGTATAATTCCAGTCTCGCATTATTTGTGTAAGTTTGTGGAAAAAACGGCGTGCTTCATCGCGATTCTTAAAATTCATTTTCATATCGAGAATGTTGAGAAGCTTGCTGAACAAGTAGCGCTGACGGTCTGCATTACATGCTGCATCCGTACCATGGAAGGAGTCCTGCTGCAGATAAACGTCGTCGACAAGTTCGCTTTTCATATATTCAATAAAGTCATCGAGAGAAGTACCTTCCTCTCCAACAACCTTCATCATCTGAGCAATCTCGTTCCCGCGGTGGAGTCTTTCGCGAACTTGTTGTACAAGCTCCATATCGCATACACCTGTATATTTGCTCCAGGAGTCGAGGGGATCTATGGCAGGATAGCGACGAGCATCAGACCTGGCGCGCGACAGCCCGAGAAAAGCACCCACAACTTTTATTGTAGCTTGCGTTACAGGCTCATCGAAGTTTCCGCCGGCAGGCGACACGGCGCCGCCAATTGTTACAGAACCAGTCGATCCATCATTGAGGCGTACGCGTCCCGCACGTTCATAAAATGATGCTATAACGCTCTCCAGGTATGCGGGGAAGGCTTCGTCCCCCGGTATCTCTTCCAGGCGTCCGGAAGTTTCACGCAGAGCCTGCGCCCATCGTGAAGTGGAGTCGGCGAGCAGCAATACATCAAGACCCATCTGCCTGTAATAGGCGGCAAGTGTGGCTGCCGTGTAAACTGATGCCTCACGGGCAGCGACCGGCATGGAGGAGGTGTTGCATATGATGATCGTCCTGTCCATCAAGGTTTTTCCGGTGCGAGGATCTTCAAGCTCGGGGAACTCCCTGAGCATCTCCACAACTTCACCGGCACGTTCGCCGCATGCTGCGTATATAAC
>JAAZFF010000471.1 GCA_012511845.1 Lentisphaerota bacterium | reverse complement strand
CACCCATACAACAGGGTTATTCTCCGTAATCAAAGACCCAGCCTGTGCGTTACGGGTGGACATGAAGAGGGCTTGAAAAGAACCATTCTTGGTACAGGCACTGTGCGTGGTTTAAGGGTCGACACGCAATATCATGATCTTACCTACGCTGATCCTTTGCACCTGGGTGATGGTTCATCGCTTGAGCCTTCCGTAGAGTTTTCTAACCCTGTCGGTAAAATTACTGTTGCCGGCAGCAGATTAACAACAGATCCGAATTCCCAGATTGTAATTAACGTCACGTCTACAGAAAATGATGTTGTAGCTTTCAGTGGCACATCTGCGTTTACCTATACAGGTAAAGTAATTATTGAGCCTCTGGAAGAGATCGCAGACGGTACTTCATGGGATGTCATGACAGTATCTTCCAGTGCGAAAGAATTTACATTCGCCCCTTCTTACACAACCCCTCTGTACAGCTTCAACACAAAGGGGAATCCCACCGACGGCTGGACAGTCACCGCTATGAGGATGCCCGACATCTCGTTGGTCCCAGCGGGACAGAATTTATCGACGACGCTGATTGGCGAGACAAACGCCACCGTCCATGCCGATGTGCTGGGGGTAGCACCTGATGGTGAAGCCACGTTGCGCGTTTATTACGGCACTGTCGACAAGGGAGCAGCCTTCAGCCAATGGGAGCACATGGTTGAATATCCGGCAAAGGTCACTGGAGCAGGAGTGAACAGCCTGAAGCTTGAAAACCTGCAACTCAACGAGACGTACTACGTCCGCCATTCCGTTGAGAACAGCACAGGTGAGGCAATGTCTCTTGACGTCGTGAATTTTACCACGAGACCATGGGAAACTCCCGATGTGTTTACATGGGTTGTGACAAATGCAAACTGGAGCACTTTCGGTGCCTGGACGATAGATACTCCTTATGAAAGACGAATCCCGGGGTTCAAGGGCGATTCAATTCTTAGAGATGTCGGAGGATATTGGGCAGAAGTGCCAACTCCTGCATCTACAGGCGCTAACAGAAATATAAATATAACGAACGACGTTGCTGTAGGTAAAATAACAATTCAGCAGGGTTATGAAAAATCAGTAAATTTCATTGCAACAAATGGACCTGCCATGCTGACTTTTGATGCAGATTCCAGCGGTGTAAACAAGATATACTCGTATGGGCAGCTCAGGCACCTGACATTCGGCAACAACACTGATGATTACGGCCTGACTCTCTACCTTAAGCAACCCCTTGAGATTATCAGAACAAGTGCGTGGCAGTTCGATGTTCGCTTTTATGCCGCCATTGCAGGTGGTTCAGAAGAAGCTCCTGTCGATATAAGCTTCAATTCCACAGGCGATCAGTATTCGCATCTAAGACCGTACTTACTCAATACCAATAATACATTCCGCGGGGATATATATATCGGCAGCAGTTCATTACGAGAGGCGACCACGATGTTGACTGTAGGGACAGATAGCACAATGGGTGATACTGCAAACAAAATTTTCCTGCAGAATAACTCAACACTCCGATATGATCTTGGAGCAGCCGAAATGGCTGTTTTGTCACGTCACGTATCCGGGGAGGGTGCCATACAGTCTACAGGAGCGCTACACATTGACGGCGGTGCTGTTTTAGAGCCATCGCATTTCAGCGGTACGAAACCGGATTCTAAAATTACAGTTACTGCTCCGGAGCTTACGGCAGATCCCGATGCACTGTACCTGCTGGATTTGAGCGAAGACGGCGTTTCAAATGAGAAGTTAGCTTTTGCCGTTAGCTCACCATTTGTACTTACAGGCAAACTCGAACTTGTTCCCGAAAATGACACCAGATTTCCTGTCGGTACAATCTGGGATATCATTGAGGTAAACGCATCGGCTGAAAGCTTCAAGTGTGCACTTACTCCTCCATCCGGATATGTTCTCACAACATCAGGTGATTCGGAAATCGGATGGACTGTTTCGGCAACGTCTGTTCCTACTGGTACAACGATACTTCTTCGTTCATGTATCAAGGATTTTCATCATGTAAAATAGCTCTGGCTGACCTGTCAGATCTTTCTTTCTGGTTTCAAAAAGGTAAAATAATATGAAAATTATAAAACAGTGTACTTTATTTCTTCTTAGTCTTTTAGCCCTGCAGGCTTCAGCTCTTGAAATCAGTCTGGAAGCCAATGGGATTCATCTCAAGACAGATGATCCTGTAGGGACGGTCCGACTTTCCTATCCGATGATTTTCAAAGAGGGAGCAAATCCTCATGGTCCGTCTTCGGTATACGTGACGAATCATACGGCTAACCTTGAATTTGCCAACGGCGCAAAAGCTGTTTTGAAAATTGGAGAGGGTGGGGTACTTTCGCTCCAGAGTACAGCTTTGCCGGATGGAGCAATGAAAGTTTCGCATAGTTTTACCGTTCCGGTGGGAAATTTCCTGGGCAAGGTGAAATGGTCGATAGACGGCTCGGACGCCAAAGACTTTCCTGATCAAAAAACAGCGGGAGGTTTTATTTCTCGCGGTGATGCCTTGAGGATAGCGCTGTCTGCCGGTGGTTCCGGTGGTGTTGCCATCAAGTTGCCGTATGGCTATCAGGAACTGCAGGATCAGCGGGAATGGAACACACAGAACTTCAAGTGGGTTTCCTACTCACATTTACCGCGGGAAGGCGTGTATACATATTCGATTACAACTTCCGATGGAGCACCTGCTGCATTAGGTGCAGCCAAGATCTCAAGCACTGAAGACATATATGTTCCATATCCTGCTGCCGTTGAAGAACTGTGGCCCGGACGCGGCCCGATACGTACATTCGGATGGCAGGAGGGAATACGGCGCAGATATTATGAAAATCGCATTAAAGATGAAAATTCAATAGTTTTTGTCGGTGACTCATTGACGGAAAACTGGAGGAATGTTAAGGATGCTTTCCCTGAGTATAAAGTAGCAAATCGCGGCGTCGGGGGCGACACCTCACGAGGCGTGCTGTTCAGGCTTCCCCATGACGTTGTTCCACTCGTTCCGCAGATTGTGTTTCTTTGCGTAGGCGGAAATGATTTGACTGCACACGGTAATCCGGAGCACACAATCTACAATGTAGAGGAAATGATTGCGATCCTCAACCGTTTCAACAGTAAAATGCCTATCGTTATTTCAACAGTTCCTCCAAGCAGTAATCCCGATGCCCCGCTAAAACCCGGTGCACGGGAAGCTGTCAACGAAGGTCTCAAAGCGCTGCCTGCAAAGTATAAAAATGTAGTGGTTTATGATTTCAGTGCCGACTGTATGGATGCTGATGGTCAACAGAATCTGGCGCTCTTTTCTGCTGACAGATTGCATATCGGACCGGAGGGCTACAAAGTGTGGGGCAGGGGCTTGCGCAAGGTTCTGGAAAAAATTCTGGCTCCGACAGGAAATACTCCTCCACGTAAAATCGATCTTTCAAAATTTGAACTGATCTGGCAGGATGAGTTCGACGGAAATGAGTTGGATTCAACCAAATGGGATATGCCTATACATATTCGGCAGGGCTCATCACGATGGCATCCACGTTATGTTTCAGTAGCAGATGGTGAGCTTACCATTCGTGTTGTAAAAACAGATGATCCAAAGTATCGTTACGATTCTGCCGGTATACGCACCAGTAAAGGGTATGATCCTGAAAATTACCTGTTCAGCTACAAATACGGTTATATTGAAGCACGACTGAAACTCCCCGTGCACGTCAGATCAGACTATTGGGTCGGATTTTGGCTTATTGCAGGTGATGTCGTACCGGGTAGAAATGACGATACTCGTATAGGAACAGAAATCGATATTCTGGAAACTTTCGATATGTGGAACCTCGGGAGTATGAAACACACATTGCATTGGGGAGGATATGGTAAAAAACATAATGCCGGCGGCTACCCAAGCGGACCTCACCTTGAACTTTTAGATGGCGAGTTTCACACTTATGGGCTCTACTGGGATGAAGAAAGATATGTGTTTTTTATAGATGGAAAAGCTGTCTGTGAAACAGATGCTATTGGTCTCGGTGGAACAAAGGGCAAAGATGGAACACCGCTTACAAAGTCTCAGGGCACATGCCGCAATCCTGCGTATATAAAACTTAGTGTCGAAGCTGCTCCGTGGTGTGGACCCAGCCATCTGTGGGAGAAGAATATGCCTGTAGAGGATAAACTGGTAGCTGATTACATTAGAGTTTACAAAGGCACATTGGAAAAATAGCTGACCAATCTGACTTGTCTGTCCTTCCCGGCTTGCCGGGAGATCATACCCGTTCACAGCAGAGCAGTGCACGTTTTCCGTACATGCTAATCAATGTTGCTATGACGAATGTGGAAAATTAATCACTCATGGAGCTGGTTCAGGCTCTGCCGATTATGTCCCGGGAACCGTCTGGACTTATTCTGGACACAAAGCCGCTGATATGCAACCAGCAGATTGGGCAACGATTCTTGACGGAGGAGTATGGGGATGTTGGAGCGAGGCATATTTATTAAGAAACCGCAAAAGGGTCTAACAAGTGTGATCGGAATCCATAGGAGGCTCACTCATGAAAAGTCATTATATAAAGGTTTCATGTATGTTATTTCTTTTTACTTTGCTAGGGGTAGGCAATGTGTTTTTGATGAAAATGTCGGCAAGCAGCCGTCTTGTTTATATATTCCCAAGGGGAACACCCGTCTCATTCCCAATTTGGTTTGCTATAGTTGAAGTTCTTTCCTGTTTGGGTTTAGTCACAATTATTTTACGCCTTCCTCTTAACAGAACTGTGCGCTATTTGTCTACCTTGTTCATACTTTTGGGAACAATAGGTTTAGTTGCATATAACTTCTATATAGTGCATATAACTTCTATATTGTGCAGGAAATTTTGTATGTTGCATAGCTGTATACGATATCGATTGTTGTCACTTGTGACATCACATAGAAAGATTTTTTGTAAATTGTGCGGGATGGTGCGCATCTAAAGAAATTCTGGGACCTGCCTTGGATGATGGCAACTCAGGTTGTCTTCCCTATCTTCCAATTGGCGTTACTTGGGATACTATCGCATAAATCCTGAAAATGGGAAATAAGGACTCGTACAGACTGTTGTTAAGTGGTAAAATGTGTGCATGATAAGCGAAGGGTGTTCAGTTGCTGTGGTTTCCGTGGCGGGTTTCTCATCGCCATGTCGAATGCGTGTTGTATATGATCGCAATGGCAAATTGATTTTGTCAAATGAACTTGTTATTCAACGGGGATTGAAACACCATTAACAACACTGAAGACAAGAAATAATAGCCACCGCCAAGGGTGAGGTTTGAAACGCAAGTTTATTCAAGTTCCAACATTTTACAATTTTGAAACGCTTTTTTTTGCCATCTGTGAGTGAAGTATGGTAACATGATGGTTTATTGCGAGTGCTGAATAGCTTTGTGCTGATTTTAAATTTTAGGGGATTTGTCAATGAGACCTGTTGCACTGATTATTAGAGACGGATGGGGTGTAAACGAAGAAACGGAAGGCAATGCTGTATTGGCAGCGAAAACACCAAACATTGATAGGTACAAGGAAGAATATCCCTGGACCATGCTCGATGCTTGCGGTGAAGCTGTCGGTTTACCGGAAGGCTATCAGGGCTCCAGTGAAGTCGGACATCTTAACATGGGTGCAGGTCGCGTTGTTGTTCAGGAGTTGAAACGCATTGACGACGGGCTTACTTCCGGTGAGCTTTTTGAAACAGAAAAATGGAAAAGCTTTATGTCTGCATGGATGGGCGGAAAAAGCAGGTTGCATCTGATGGGGCTTTTGCAGGATGAAGGAGTGCACGCCCATCAGGAGCATCTTTTCAAAATTATGCGTCGTGCCCGTGATACCTGGAAAGACGGCGAAATAATTATTCATCCTTTTCTCGACGGCAGGGACACACCTCCAAGAAGTACGCTTGAATATATCGGGCGTCTGCAAAATGAGATGGAGGCATTAGGGAACTGCAGAATAGGTACACTGATGGGACGTTACTATTCTATGGACAGGTCGAAAAATTATGTTTTGACGAGTCAGGCTTACAATACGCTTGTCTTTGCTGAGGGGCGCAAATCGTCGGATGCAGTAGCAGCGGTTGAAGAGTCTTATAAGAATGATAAAACTCCTGATGGGGTAGACATGACCGATGAGTACATTCTGCCTTACGCTATTGGTGGCTACGATGGCATGCGTGACGGTGATGTTGTAATGCACACGAACTACAGGCAGGACCGTGCTATCCAGCTTACCCAGGCTTTTGTCTGCGATGACTATCCCGGTGAGCGCAAGAAGCGCCTGAAGTTTACGTATCTGGGTATCACTAGATATTGGGATCAGTTTGATGATTATCTGCTCGGGGCAATGGGCGGAGACGGTGCCATGGACGTGTTGCTGGGAGAAGTAATCTCCAATGCGGGGTTGCGTCAGTTAAGGATAGCTGAGACACAGAAATACCGCCATGTTACAAGCTTTTTCAATGGTAAATCTACAACACCCTATAAAGGTGAAGACGATGTAAATGTACCCAGCAGCTTCGATCCGGCAACTTTTGCGAGTCATCCTGAAATGGATGCCTACACTGTTACCGATGAACTGCTGAAACGGCTTGAAAATAACCCGTATGCGTTTATAGTTTGTAACTTGGCAAATTGCGATATGGTTGGGCATACCGGCGATATGAAGGCGGCAACGAAAGCAGTAGAGGTGGTTGATGAGTGCGTTGGCAAAATTGTTGAACGTTTGCTTGAGCTTGATGCAAAAATTCTCGTGACGGCAGATCACGGCAATGCCGAACAGATGGTAGATTACGAAACAGGACTTGTTAAAACAAGCCATACGCTGAATCCTGTGGAATTAATATATATCGCTAATGATGCGTCAGGTGTCAGCCTTGTGGAAAGAGGAGTTCTGTCTGACATTGCTCCAACAGTGCTTGAATTGTTAAACATGGATATACCGGTGCAAATGACTTCAAGGAGTCTGCTGGCTGAATAAAATTGACAGGACAAGGTTTTTAGAAAAGTGACAGGTTTGGCAAAAACAACTTCAAGAACTTTTCTGCGTGTTGCAGTTATATTTTTGCTCAGTATGTTTTTTGCAGGTATAAAAGACGATGCATTTGCTTCCCCGTCTCAAAAACCTGTGATTTCAACGCAGCGTGTTCAGGTGTTAAACAATTACAGAAGCCCCAAAAACCCGCAGCGTCCTGTTCGGAAAATGACGCGTTACATCATTCTTCATACAACGGAGGGTGCTGCGAGGGGGGCTCTAAATAAGTTAAGTGCTAATGGGGAATGTCATTACGTAGTCAATACTGATGGTAAGGTGTACACTATCATCGACAGGAGCAGGGTGGCTTACCATGCCGGGTTAAGCATGTGGAATGGACAAACTGGATTGGACTCAATTTCCGTTGGAATTGAGATCGTCGGTTATCATAATAAAAAACCGAATCAGGCTCAATATACGGCTTTGAAATTGCTTGTCAGCGAATTAAAGGCTTTTTACAAAGTACCCGATGAAAGAGTGCTGACGCATTCCATGGTTGCCTACGGCAACCCAAACCGGTGGCATAAAAGGAGACATCGCGGCAGAAAGCGTTGCGCAATGATTTTTGGTCTGCCCGATGTCAGGGCACAGATTGGGCTTTACAAAAAACCATCATTTGATCCCGACGTCAGGGCGGGCAGGTTGGCAGATGCAGATCCTGAGTTGACAAAAATCCTGTATAAAAAGGGGCAGAGTTTATCACCGCCTGCTAAAGATAATCAAAATGTTATTGCACCGGGTAAAACTGCATGGGATATAGCACGAGACCTTTATCGTTCAAAAGATACGGTATATATTTTCCCGGATGGCAAAAGAAAAAATGGTGACGAAATCAAAAACTGGAAGTCGATTCCTGCAGGGACACGAGTAGAAATAGGCGGCACGTCGGAAAATCTGCTTGAAGGTCTGTTAACTATTGGAGTCGACGGGTCGGCGTCAGAATTGGGTGGGGATGAAATAACTGCTTCCACGACGTTTTACTTTAAGCCGGACAACAGCAAGTTTATTGAGGGCAGTTCATTAAGTCTGGCAGAGATTGATGCATTGCCGGAAGGCACAAAAATGCTTGTCGGATACAAGGTAGGCGGTCCTATATCAGCAAAAAATCCTGTTTTTAATATTTGCAGTGTAAAGTGGAACAGTCCGGATACATTTTATCTGGACAGGAATGGCAAATTAACGGCAGGGGATTCTATCGATGAAAAGAATATTGCTGTGGGTACAATGATTTTCTACCGTTAAGCAGTTGACTTCTAATGAGTATTCATTTAAAATTACTGACACAAGCTTACTATTGTTTGAAGCTATAAAATTTTACGGTACGGAGTTCTGTCGGATTGACAAGTGGAAAATTATTTCAGAATTTTGCAGCTACGGTTTAGGTAGCATTGTTTTCACTTTGTGTTTTTCTTCTTGCGATTAAATATATAGATGCGCCAGCCGGGAAATTTCTTAAAACTTTTGCCGGTAACGTAATAATCGCGGTTGTCTGGTTGGCAGGCATATTCTTTTCTTATAAGTGCTCTTTATTTTTTAGAAGGAAAAAGGAAAGAATCGGTAGTTTCCTTCCTGGTATTTGCCTGCCGACATATATTTGGATTCTTGTTTTAGGAGCCGGTTTATTTCCTGTCCTTCTTGGAAAATTGATACCGTTTTTTTATTTTTTGAATTGGCCGCTCAGCTATTCAGAGTTGGGAAGAAATCGAAAAATGCTGTCAATGCTTTTTATTATCCTTTCCTGGGGAGCAGTGCCTTTTTTTATTTTTTTCAAGCCGGTAAAATGGGTTTCCAAGTTTTTAGCTACAGGTCTGCTTGCAAGTCAGCTGCGGAGTTGCTGGTTACTTTTGAAACGAACGGGTTTTACTACTCCATATTCAGATGATCATCCCTCGTTTTTATTTAGAATAGCAGAATTTTTCACTTCTTTCCCCTGGAGAGAAAATTTTGTCCCTTATTGGAACGCCGGAGTTGTAAATAGTGTTTTAACATCGTCTGGAACACCCGGCATAGCACTCCTTGGAACACCTTTATTTCTTTTCATGCCACCGCATGAGGCAATGTTGTTTGTGTTTATATTTGTGTTTATATTTTTCATTCCCTGGATGACTGTATGGGGGCTTCGTTCGGCAGGCATGTCCGTCTCCTCTGCGCTGGTTGGTGGAATCCTGGCATTATGCGCTGATCGTTTTTATTTTAAATGGCTGTTACACTTCGGCACTGTGGGTGCGATGCTTGCATGTGCCATGCTTCCGGCAGCTTTTGCTTTTTTATATGCAGCCATGCTTCAACCCAGGGCGAAGTTCAGTACATACCTGGGTTTGACCATTTCAATGTTCTTTATGACGCAGTGGCCGCCCATGTTAATGCTGGGAGCACCACTGGGCTTGTTCGTTGCTTTTAATACCCGTAAATGGTGGTTTTCGGAACGTCGAACTCCATTCCTGATAACGTGCCTGATTATTTGCATTTTGATTCTGCCAACTATAATCAGCACACTATCAGGAAAAATGGTGATGGAATACGTGTTGACAGTTGATGGTGAAACTGTAAATAAGTTCGATCTTATAAGAAAACAAGTTCATGCTGTACTTTATGAGATTGTATTGGACAGCAATCCACTTTTACTGTTTCTTGGTTTTGGAAGTTTGCTGACAATACCGTTGCGGCGCCTGCGCAATGGTCTTGCGGTTATGTTGGCAGCAATCTTTTTGATATCAGTTTTAGGACCTGTCTATCTTCCAAATTTGCAGCTTTCACGTATGACTTTTGAGGCATCTTATCTCATGAT
>JAAZFF010000470.1 GCA_012511845.1 Lentisphaerota bacterium | reverse complement strand
GTAGAAGCGATGACCGCTTTCGAGCTTCGAGATGGATATGAAACAGGGGCAGGGGAGTGTGTGTCGCTGGCTGTTTTATATGCAGCAGCATTGTTCATAATTCTTGATATACCGCTGGAAAAAATTTACATGATGGCGACCCCGCTGCATTCGCAGAACTTTATTGATGTGGGTGAGGGACTTCTTACGAACAATCGCAGGATTGTTACCAAGAAGATGTGGTTTAACGGCACGGCTCTTTCAGCCCAGGCACGTCGCTCTCTTGAAAATGAGCGTGTAACTCTTGTTGCACATGAGAGTGGTTCTATACATATAATGTATCCCGATGCCACCATGTCACCGGATGCTTATGAGAAATTCAGAAAAAAACTTTCCAGTTATCTCATAACTCCTTTGACCTCTGAGATGCTCGGAAACTTTTTGCGACAGGCTCCGGAGTGTCATAAATGTGTCATGGCAAGAACTGAAAGAAACAACAGGAAATATTATATACCCATATCTCGTGTATTTGAGTATGAACGTGATCATCCGTATAGGGTTACTGATAATACGCGACAGAGACTTCTCAATGAAATTGAGCAGTCTGAGTTCTCAAGTGAAAGAGATTGCGACCACTGTCTTGTATTGAATGACCTCGAGGAATATCTGACGGAGCAACCCGTTGATTTGACTTCGGAAGAAGATACTGAGCGTCTGGTTGAACGCTTCAGGACTGCATGTTTTGATGCTGATGAAACTGTGCAGAAACTGATAAGATTTTGCCGGACCATACCGAGGATGCCCAACTTGTCGGAGAAAACTATCCACTCAGATCACACTCCACTTAATATAAAACCGGGAATGACAAGAGAGGAAATAATAGAACGGATTGAGACTCTCAGGGATGAGAACGAATACTGCAGGCTTGCATTCTATGCCTGGCGAGATCTTTCACGAACAGATCCGGAACCTTTTTTGCAGGCTGCTGTCGAACGGAATCCCGTATGTATAGAAAAATCAAAAGAAAATTTTCCAGACGATGCAGAACTTGTTCAATACGTGAGCAATATGCGTGACGGGTCCATATATGAAGGAGAATCTCGCCTCGCTCAACCTGATGAGGTCTGGAACTTCAGCTCAGGAGATGGTCTTGAACGGGCAATAATGCTCGGAGTGATACTTAATGCCCGAAATGGCAAAAGTTATCAAGTTGAATCTTCTGAAGGCAAGGCAACACTCAAAACCGGCAACGGAGAAGTTGTTGCGGAAATGCCTTCTCAAAAATCTATACCACATAAAATACTGCCTGTTGGCAGTTGATGCGTAACAGAATCAATAATACTCACACACCTTGAATTACTGGTTGGTAATCAGTTGTTCAAGGTTGTTCTGCCGTTTTCAGGCACACCTGTTTTCCCAGATTGCGAAATAACTCCAAATACCATTATCACGCCTGCTATAAGTGCCCAGAAAATAATAACTCCAAACATAAGTAATCCCAGGGCTGTTGACTCAGTCCGTGGTACGTTGATTATATCCATAAGAAATTGGAGCGCATTTTCTCGAATACCGGCACCGCCCGGAGTTGCAGGGATGGTTGATATGAGGTTCGAAATTGGAGTAATCGTTGCCAGCTCACGCAAGTTTACAGTCAAAGACAAAGAGCGGCTGATAGCATAATAACAGCATACATCCACAAAATGATTTAACAAAGAAAGTGAAAATGCTCCTGTAAATGCAACGGGATGGGTCAGACAAATACGCAAGGCTTCCCATGCCTTGAGAAGTATATTCAAAAAACGGCTCTTCTTTTTTTCTTCGTATGATTTAAAAGTTGTTTTTACAAATTCAGCTTTGATTAAAAATATTCCAGTTAAAAAACAGACCACAACTAAAGCATATACC
>JAAZFF010000469.1 GCA_012511845.1 Lentisphaerota bacterium | reverse complement strand
GTTATATATCTCGCATCAGATGTAGGCGGATGTTTTCGGACTATCGATGGAGGCGACACGTGGAAAATGATACACGGAGGATTGCCCCCGGGCGAAGGGACTACGCAAATCCGCGGCATACTCGCCCATCCTGATGAATGTGAAACGTTTCTTGTTGCAGCAGGTTCAGCGTGGGACAAATCTCATGGAATTTATCGCTCAGATGACGGCGGGCAAACATACTACCTCACGCTGAAAGGACGGTTTGAAGGCAATGACTGGACACGTGCGGAAGGTACAATACTCGTTGCTGATCCTGATAATCCTGTATCAGTTTATGCGGCACCGATCGGAACAGGAATTTTCTTTTCACCTGATTTCGGTAAGACCTGGCAATCTCTCGGATTCACCGGATCATATCCACGCGACCTTGTGATCGACCGCTCAAATTCGCAGCGAATTTGGGTTAATGCAGCAGCCCGCAGCGGGAAAGATACCGTTGAAGTAAATGGAAAAAAAATAGCCATCGACAAGCATGGTCTTTTTGTTACACATAATGCCGGCAAATCCTGGGAATCACTGGGAGATGAATCGCCTATTGAAATGGTCCAGGATCCGAAAGATGCCGCCCTGCTTCATGCTGCATTTCGCAATGTACCGGCACTACGTTATTCTCGCGACTATGGAAAAACATGGCAGGCTTATGACAATGCCCACATTTTTCCCAAGCCGGGAGATGCCCGAAGTGACGGGACGTACGCTGCCCTTGCGGCAGGCCCCGACTTTATCATTGCAGCAGGTCATGGCGGTACATTCTATCGCCTCCCTTGCGGCAGTCTCAACTGGGAAAAACTTCCACCCCCTGCTATAAATGAGGGTTCATGGTATGCCGGTATTAACTCCGGGGTCGAACGACACTTCGGATCTGCACTGGGGTTCATTGGAATATCGCCGGACAACCCGGACCACTGGCTCTTCACCGACTGGTATGCATGCTACCAAACGACCGATGCCGGTAAAACATGGAATCTGACAATTGACGGCATCGAAATGACAGTATTGCATTGTGTAGCTCAAGATCCGGCAAATCCGCTCCGCGTTCATGCAGGTATGGCAGATATCGGATATTTTCGCTCCGATGACGGTGGAGAAACATTTCCCCTATGGGGACGCCACCTGGGAATTTCCTCAAACATCAAACATATCAGTGTTTGTGCCTCCAAATCTTCACGCGTTTATGCTGTCGGACCAATACGCTGGCAGTGGCATGCAAACCAGACTTTCAGAAGCGATGACGGCGGATCTTCCTGGGTACGCCCCGCACAGCGAGGTCTGCCCAACCTGGCTGACGACGGAGGCGAACGCTGCAACACCATCTGCGTTAATCCAGCAAACCCCGATGAAGTATGGCTTGTTGTTTCAGGAACAGTAAAACCGGGTGGCGGTGGCGTATACAGATCAGATAACGGAGGAGACGACTGGAAGTGGTACAGTGAAAATTTGCCTGAAACTCCGCTTTTCCGCAAAGATATCTGGGTCTCCGGTCCTGAACTTGCAGTATCTGCCAATGGAGCAGCTGTGGCAATGTCTAATGACTCGGGACGGGGATTCGTTCTGGATCCGGCAACAGGACGATGGAATGAACTAGGGTCCCTTCCCGGTTGGAGCAACTGCGTGATAGCGGATCCTCTTTCTCCGGATCGCTTCTATGCGGCACTCCGGGAGGCAGGACTTTTCCGCTCGGATGACGGAGGACGTAATTGGGAAAACATATACACCGGTCCTGCGTATGCCGTGGCTGCTGATGCCGCAGTATCAAACCGTATAGCTGTTACCGACGGCATAAAATACCTGATTTCTGATAATGCAGGCAAAGAGTGGAAAAAAATCAATGGAGCACCCCCTTACCGCCACAGACGAAACACAATATGCTTTGCCGGTAATCGTTTGATTTGCGGCACCGGAGGATCAGGCTGCTTCTGGACCGATCTGAATGAAGTAAATGACTCCCCGCTGCCCATATCAGGAAAAACCGCTTTCGGATTAAAATTAAACACAGCAGGATCCTCCGAAGGTACTGATAAAAAACAGACCTCAGATTCAAAAGATGAATTGATTAAAAACGGATATATGGAAGAAGGCGAAAATGTCCCGGCGCACTGGAACCTCCAGGGGGGAGCAAATGAGAGGAAGCAATGGGCTCGCGACATTACAGAATATGCTACAGCTCCGGCTTCGCTACGCATTGACGTAGCATCAGGAGCTGCCTTCGCACAACAGCGACTCGCGGGAAACCCGGGCGGTAAAACATTGGAATGGAACGCGGCAGTCAAAATCAAGGGAGAATTCAAACACACCCAAATTATAATGCAGTGCTTTGACCCCTCCTGGAAACAAATCGACTGGAAGATTCTCGGAAATTTTCAGAAAAATGATGTTTGGGAAAAGCTTTCAAACCGCGTTTCCTTGCCGGAAAATGCATACCATGTAATGTTCGGTCTGCTGGTGGAAGGCACCGGCTCTGCGTGGCTTGATGACGTTAGTGTATCAGAATTCAAACCCGCCGCAGCAGACGACGGCACCGTAAAATCTCAAACAACACCCGCCATTCTACCTCAAATCGTTGCACCGGACGATCAGCGCCTCCATTTTAACGGACGGTGGGATTGGAACGACAAGTCTGCTGCACGCGCAGCTTGGTCAGCGAGCTCTGTAAAAATCCGCTTCAGGGGTAGCAACCTTGATGCCCGGATAAGTTCATCCGATCGCGACGCTATCCAGGTTTTTATCGATGGAGAGGATCGAGGAGCATTTTTTCTCAAAGATCGTAAGGTTCACCGGGTAGCCTCCGGTCTTTCCGATTCAGAACACACAGTCGAACTGATCAAGCGCACAGAACCGATCTGGGGCACCATTCGTTTTGAGGGCTTTGCACTGGACAAAAATGCCGTCGTTTTGCAGGCAGAGCCGCGGCAACACCTGCTTCTCGCCATAGGAGATTCAGTTACAACAGCATACGGCAATGAAGCACCCGGAAAAGAAAGCAAATTCAGTCCGCTAACACAAAACGGAGCAGAGTCACATGCAGCATATGCTGCCAGAACTCTCGGGGCTGACTATGAATGCATCGCCTGGTCGGGGCGAAAAATGTCGCCCGACAACACAATCGGGGAAATTTGGCAGTACACGCTTCCTCGCGAAAAAATTAACGCCGACTTTAAGGTCATGCGTCAACCGGATGCTGTGGTAATCGGTTTTTCGGGCAACGACTTCAGCGGCGGAGCTCCAAATGAAGAACAGTGGACTGAAGCATATGCGGCATTCATAGATGCGCTGCGCAACGACCTTGCTCCTGCTGCACGTATTTATCTTTTTGCCAGCCCCATGACATGGGGAGATGAAAACCGGGCTGTTATACGGCGTTATCTGGAAAAAGTGATAGGCTTGCGCCGTCAGACCGGAGACGAACACGTTGTGTTCCTTGACTATCCCATGCAAAACATTTCTGCTGATGGCGTAGGTGCAGACTGGCATCCCTCGACTGCAACTCATAGAAAACTCGGGAACATTCTGGTAGAAGCTCTTAAAAAAGACCTCGGCTGGAAACCCGCACGCTGATACCCCGCTTCCTACAGCACCTCCATTATCTCGAGAAGACTCTGATAACTGTCGACATCCCCAGCTTTTAATGGAGCCTTCACCGCAGTACGATTTTCCGATCAACAGGTTGTCAGGCTAATTTGGAAGTATAATCGTTTCCGTTCACGTTCACGTACTCGTGTATGGACACGATTTTACCGCAGTAAATATCTGGTTTCTCATTCTCGTGTACGGAAAACGTGTACTGCTGCCCACTGATCACTCTTCCGCAACTCAATTGCGGATTGGGTCGCGGTTTTAATGGAGGTGTTATGCCCCGAACCACTGGCGGCTGCGAATGTTCTGCAGCTGCCAGGGGCGCTCTACATCCAGTTTTTCAGGAAAGTATTTGCCGCGTCCATCAAGGGGGGTCCAGTCGGTAAATTCACCCACAAGTTGTCCCAAGTATGGTTTTGCGACGTCGAGACAAACTTCGTGATCCATATCTTCAGGTTCTACCACGCCGCGTCGCGGATTAAGGATTGCCCAATGTATTGCGGAAATCGCCCCTGCAACCACTTGCATAATTGTTGCATTAGTTTCAGGCACTATTGACCGGGCATAGTCGATTGTCAGCTGCGAGCCGAACCAATAGCCGTTACGCTCGTGACCGGCTACGAGTACACCCAGCTCATCCATGCCGCTTACAATCTCTTTGCGCATCAGACGCAGCACCGGTTGGGGGTTCCAGCCATTTCCCTCCAGCTCAAGGGAGGAAAGCATTGCATCATCGCAGGGATGATATACAAACATCGCACTCGGTCGATAGGTGAATCGCCCATTTTCCGATATTGAAAGATAATCAGCCATTGAAAAGATTTCATCATGTGTTACAAGCATTCCCTGGAAGCCTCCTATGGAGGGAGTCCAGCTAAGTGCGAAAGTGCTGCAGCAGGGGCGACGGAGGTAAACCGTACTTGAACCGCTGCGATGTTCCCTTGCCTCACGTGGAAACTGTTTTTCAGCCGTACCAATGGCAATTTCTGCCGGCTGCATCAATTCGTCAATGATGCCGCTGACCGACCATGTATTGACAAATTCCCCCTGACGCTTGGGTCGCTCGCTTACTTGTGTGTCGCGCTCCGACACCTGGATTGTTGTGATGTTGAGATCCCGCGCAAGTGCTGCCCACTCTTCACGGCTTTTCGGTGTAAAATCTGATTGTTTTATATGACGGGCAAGGTCGAGTATTGCCTGTTTTAAAAAGTGTGAAACCATTCCAGGATTTGCCCCGTGGTCAACTACTGCTGTGGGACTGTCCGATCCGAGTTCGCGGGCAACATCAAGCATTTTATTACGAATCGCAAAGTTTGTGCGCTGATGCAGTTTCAGCATGGGGTTATCGAAGATGCCCGGCCATGGTTCAATTGATGTATCCACGTACAGTGCTCCCCGGCTTGAACAAAAACGGATTAAATCAAGACTGGAAATATCGATAGAGAGGTTGAGCAGCAAATCACCTTCTTTAACGTGCGGTTTCAACAGGTTACGGTAGTTGCCGGGGGTAAGGAGTCCGTGTAAAAATTGCGCTCCGTGGCGCTCTGCCACCATGCGTCCTGATTCGTCTGCTGCGATTACTAATAGTCGTCCGTGCAAATCAGCAATATGGCGCTCCAATACCGGTAAAACTGCTTGTCCCACACCACCGCATCCAACCATAATAATGCGTCCCTGAAAGTCGAGTTTGGTCATTTATATCCCTTATCCTTGTTCCCGTATATTTAAAGCATCCGGAGAATTGTTTAATCTTGTCCGTTTGGAGTTTTTACCATCCGGCGGGCGATGTTGTCTGGACCTCCAGGGTCATCATCGCATGAACTTTTGTGCGAACCTTAAAGACTCGGTTTTGATATTATCAAAGCTTCTGTAATATTCCCATCTCTTTTGTAATGTTTACCGGTATTTGGTTATGTTCTGCCCTTGTTCCTGCAAAAGTCAAATTCAATTTGATTTTTGCAGGTAAAAACACGAAGTGGATAATACGGCGCAAAGAAGCAAAACATGTATTTGATTTTCAACTCAAGGATGCCATGATATATTGGTTTGCATGAAATATACAATCTAATCTCTGCGAAACTATCAGGATATCGAATAATATGAATTCTCGACAACGATTTTCAGCTTTGATGCGGGGCGAGTTCTTTGATCGTCTGCCGGTATACTATTTCGGCACCTGGCCGGAAACGAAGGTCAGGTGGAAAAATGAGGGATTGAATGTGCCGATGATCGAGGGAAGCAATGGAGGACCGAACTTGCCCGAAATGGATCTCGACTGGGAAACGTCTCCTGATGGCAGGGGAGATGTATGGAACAATCAGGGATTGTTGAATCCCTGGCCGATATCGCATCTCCATGAAAAAATTCTGACCGAGGACGAAGATACGCGTACCGTACAAACTTCTCTCGGAGGTATTGTCAGAACAAGTAAAAGGGGAAGTTCGATATCACTGACAATTGAGCCGGATATGAAGCCTGAGCGTGCAGATTGGGAACGTTTCAAAACTTATCTTGATCCTGCAGACCCTGTCAGATATGCCGAAAACTGGCAGCAACGTGCTGACCTGTTGAACGCACGGGAGCGTATGACGTGTTTTTTCGGTGGAAGTCTTTTCGGAAAACTACGTGACTGGCTCGGTATTGAGGCAATTTCTTACTTGCCCTACGACGATCCTGTATTGTACGAGGAAATGATCGCCTTTCAGACTGATTACTACATTGAACTGAATCGCTCAATGCTGGAGCGGGTCTCCTTCGATGTAGCATATATTTTTGAAGATTGCTGCTTCAATACCGGGCCGTTGATTTCTCCTGAGATTTACCGTCGCTTTTACGATAAATACTACCGCAAGCTCATAGAATATTATCATTCAATGGGTGTGCCCTTTGTAATGATCGACTCGGACGGCAGGGTTGATGATTTACTACCCTGCTGGCTGGACAGCGGGTTTGATATTGTCTTTCCGGTTGAGGTAGGCACATGGAAGTCAAGTCCGGTAGAATTCCGCCGACGTTTCGGCAGGGAACTTCGAATGTTCGGTGGTATTGACAAGCATGTAATACCACGTGGGGAGGCTGCAATACGTGCAGAGCTCAAACCTTTGGTACCTATTGTTGAGGATGGAGGTTTTTTACCTATTCCCGACCACAGGATACCTCCCGATTGCTCTCTCGATCAGTTTTATACTTATTTAAGGATTTTCAAGGAGGTTTTTTCGTAAAAAAATGGCACGCCCGGCGGGGTTCGAACCCACAACCCTCAGCTCCGAAGGCTGATGCTCTGTCCAGTTGAGCTACAGGCGCACAGAAAATGTGTTTATGCCATCGACTGTACATTAATAGCCTGTATAAAATCAAGAACAATTGTCACAATGTGAAATGCAGCAACGGTGCGATCTACAACCTTGTTGACCACGCTGACCTCATAATGCTAGGATGATACCCCAGTTGTGCGCAGATAGTTTTGGTTAATGTATCAACATCCGGCAAGCATATCATGTTATTTGTATTACCGGTGCCGGATTGACTTTTAAAAGGATAAAATCATGAAGCTTTTTTCATGGACAATAATTGCAGGGTTATTTATGAATATCGGAATTTCAGATTTATCAGCGATTGAAAAGCCTCGAGTTTTGCTAATAGGCGATTCCATATCAATTGGATATACTCCGTTTGTAAAATCTATGTTGTCGAACACGGTTGAAGTTGTTCATGCACCGGGAAACAATGCTGCTACAGTGGTGGGGCTTAAAAACCTTGATGATTGGCTGGGTGACAAGTCGTGGCAGGTGATTCACTTCAATTTCGGACTCCACGATATGAAGTCGATAGATCCTTCAACGGCAGACTCAAATATGGCTAAAATGGTGTCTTATGAAGAGGGCAATTCATGGGTGTCTCTCGATAAATATGAAACCAATCTGAGACTGCTGGTCAAGCGCATGAAAAAAAGTGGAGCTACCCTCATCTGGTGTTCAACGACGCCTGTACCGGCTGGCGTCACGGGCAGAAAGCCGGGTAACGAAATTGACTACAATGCGGCGGCACTCAAAGTAATGAATGCCGAAAAAGTAATGATAAATGATTTGTGCGCTTTTGTCGGTACACCGGAAGAACGTCTTGCGATGGGCGGGCGTCCCAAAGATGTTCATTACACGGAAAAAGGCTCCAAGGCATTGGCGGGTGAAGTAGCAAGAGCCATAGAAAAAGCGCTCGATTGTCGCAGGTGAGAGCAGTACGTGCGTGCAGGCATTGGCGATAGGTTTAGGGCTGCCAATATCCTGCAATCGCCTCCCTTGCGAGTTGAACATAGCGCCTGCCGCGCTCAAAATCACCGTAGATAGTTCCAACCTCACGCTGTGCAACTTCGAACAGGCAGCCGCTGGCAGCTTCGCTGATTCGTCTGAAGTCTTTCATGATTGCCTGCTCATCAAGATTTCCCGGAAGTGTAACAAGCTCCGCACGAGGTTTGCTGTAATATACTATGCGGCTGCCGCGAAGATAGTCGCCTATCAGCTGTTCATTGTTGAAGGGTGATACTGATAACTTGCGCAATTTATCCCATTTTGAGAGATAATCAAGCCAGAGCGCATCAACCCGTTCACAGCAACCGTATGATAGGAGACCAAAACGATTAACGAGCCGCTGTTGATAGCTATAGACAAACTCTCCGAACGTTTCAGGAGCTACAGCCGTTGTTTCCTGAGACTCCAGAAATCCCCAGCATTGACTCGTGCTTGTTACATTATCTGAGGGCAACTCATCTGTAAACGCAAAGGATTCCTGTGCAACAGCAGAAATGCCGTTAGTGGGTAACAATAGTTTTTCTTCCTCCAGAAAATCGTAAAAGCGTTCAAAAAAACTTGTTCCCATCTCCATCACCGCATGAACTTTATCCGGGCAGTCATACATGGCGAGATAATATGCCTCCATTCCCATGAGGTGAACAAGAGGATTTGTAATATGACCGCATAGGCTGTCCATCACCATGCGTGTAGGCAGGATGTCTCCAAAGACATCTTCAGCAAGTTCCCTCCGGCGCATGGTCGCTTCACGGTCGACTCCAAAGGTTGCTCCCTCCAATTTGTCAAATTCCGTCTCCAAATCTGTTATCACCGGATCGATATGATATCCACCTGAGCCGTCCTCAGCACGGGAGATCTTCGGTGAGATGTTGAAAGGATGCGCCCAGATCCTCCACGTTAAATCGAATGTCGGGGAGATTGGCGTGTCATCTTCAAACAGTTCACGTCCAACCAATCGACCTAGAAGCGTTGATTCCAGCATTCTGGCAGCATCACTTTCACATTTTAAACGCGGACTCACAACTTCGTGATAGAAGTTGGAAAAGAGTAGCCGCACTGTGGGCGTATCCCTGCGCCCTTCCGCCTGCGCCTGCCATTTGGCAAGGATGATTTCGTTTTCAGGGCTTTCTGCATATTCACGCTGCAACCGTGCGCGCTCACGCAGTATATCACGTTCCCAGGGTAAAATTGCTGTATTCATGTACGTTCCTATTTTTAAAAATCCTGCTTATCAATACTGTTTCTGGCAATTCTTATAGTGATTCGCTACCTGATGTGCTACAATGTCTGTGACAATAAGGAGAAATCATATGAAAATGCGTAGTATACCTTTTTATTTTCGTCTATTCCATTCGTTTTCGGCTTTATTAATCTCCATTGCAACCGTTTCTGGTGCTGTATATGTAAAAGAGCCGTTTCCGATAGCAGATGGTGCATATTCCAACGGGGGTTCAATCTACAATACCACCCCCGTACATAATGATATGATAGGCTTCTCGGGAAAATGGGACTCTGCAGGCAATACATCTGTCATGCAGGGTCGCAGCTACGGTCTTGAATATCCTGAAAACATAAACCTCACTGCTTCGCATGGAAGCATGTCGATAAACAATGCAACGCAGGGCGCTACCGGTGCAGCGGGGAGAATCATCTCGCGCGCCATCACGGAAGTCCCGATTACAGGAACTCTGTATTACAGTGTTCTAATTCAAGCCGATTCTACATCGCTCTCAATGCTGGCTGCTAATCAGACGTACGGTATCGGATTTGGAAAAACGTCGAAGATGTCGAACAGCACTTCAACCGCACTGCCTTACGATGGCGTCTATTTCGGATTCTGGAAAAACGCGTCGGGCACCAAGGGTTCACTCGATTATACATCTATAATCCTGCGTGTAAACGGCACCAATTACGTACTTCTCGATTCCCCTGAGCCGGGAACAACATACCTTTGCGTGGCACAAATAGAAATTGGTGCCGGAACGGATGGCGCAGAAATCGTCAGCGCCACAGTCGTCGATCCAGAACTACCGCTGCTCTTTACAGAGGAAAGAACAATAACAGTGGAGGAGGAACTAATCGCCGAAACTTCATTTACCTTTATAAATGCAGGCGGACTTTATGCCACGGGGAACGGTTTTGTTTATTTCGACGAAATTATCCTCTCCGACACGCTTGAAGAAGCGGCAAACATGCTCGACAGCTCAATGCCCGTACTGGAAAATACGATGGTTGTCCTGAACGAAGAGGAGGAATTTGTCTTCAGCACACAGATTATCAACGGTTCGGGTGATATTTATGCGCTGTTGCGTAAAGCTGAAGAGTACACTGCTACAAATCTCGTTGCTTCCGCTGCCTCAAATACGACAGTTTCAGCAACTCTGACCGGACTGCCCGCCAACACTGGTTATGAATACGCAGCCCTCGTGGAATGGGCAGGATCACACGATCTGGTGGCAGGGTCTCGTT
>JAAZFF010000468.1 GCA_012511845.1 Lentisphaerota bacterium | reverse complement strand
GTCCGGGGGCAGGGGGGGGGTTTGCGCGATGGCATAGTCGTTCTCATTCCCGTAGCCGCACTCGTCCACGATTTCACCACAGTAAACTTTCAGCCTCTCCCGATCGAATTCCATTCTCATCTTCGTGTACGGAAAACGTGTACCGCTCTGCTGTGAACGTGTACGATCTCCCGGCAAGGTAGGGCGTGTTTCTCCGCAAACCGCCGCAAAACACCGGACAGCTCTGAGAGCTGTACCTACCCTGCTATCCTCTCTATTCGTGGTTATTCGTATCCATTCGTGGTTCAAATCTTACGCCACCTTAGCCTTTGCGACTCCACGTGAGATATCTCTGCGGCGGTTTTTGAAAAACGCGCCCTACCTTTTTGCGCCTTTCGCGCTTTTCGCGGTTAAATTTTCTGGCAGTAGAGCTTTCTGTGTCTATCTGTGTTCATCTGTGGTCTTAATCCGGCAATGCAGCCCATTCTTGCTTCGCTCCTCTGTCAACCTGGCAGTACAATCTTAGTTATAAACTGTCGCTTTCATTATGCCTTGAAGAAATGTTCCATGAAACACTGAATCCGGACTTTTTGAATAGGAGAATCTTAATTTCGATGAGGGAGGCAAATCGCCTTCAAATTCAAATTCAAGATTCATCACCTCGCCCAGCTCGAACTCATAAGCAGCCAATCGGTTTGCTGTATCAATGTCTTCAGCTGAAACAGGCTCAATCAGGCATTCCACTAAAGCCCTGTCTGCAAGCGTAAACGAGGATTCAATTTCACTCGATTTAAAATCAACAGAATCAAAATCTTTTCGGAGTTGCGGAACCAGTTTGAATTTATAAAATCCGATCTGCTTTTCATTTTGAATATACTTTACACTACCAGTTACTTCTTCCGCAATCTTGTCAGCTTCAACAGACGAGATGTTTTCTGAGATAAAATAAAACTTTAATCCCCTGGCACGAAAACGCACCTCTTTGAACTCCCGCTTATTGACTCCCTCCTGCACAACTCCGCCGTCGATAACTATTGAATAAGGTTGAGTCCACGGATTATTTACTGTGTCATAGAAGCTGACGATCATTTCAATCAGAAATGGCAGCAGGATCAAAACCGGCAACAACATTAATATCTGTCGCTTTTTTTTCATTTATAGCTTTTGCAAATCAGGGCTTCTATCTTTTGATACGTCCTGAAGAATCGCCCTGAAGCAACGAAAAGATTTCTGAAAGCGAGCACAAGTTGAAGTCGCCGTAAATAGAGTGTTTTAGGCAACTGGCTGCTGCAGCAAATGCTACCGCATCTTCCGGAGCCGAATAATCATTGCTGTTCAGTGCGTAAATCAGCCCTGCACAGAACGAGTCTCCTCCTCCAATCCGGTCTACTATATTCCTTATTTCATACGGCTTGTATACACCTTCTTCACAAGATGGCGCAAAGAACGTTCTTCCAGTTCCGGTATCGAGCAGAACTGCACCCCAGTTGTTATGATCAGCTGAAATGCTCTCTCGCAAAGTGATAGCTATTTTTTCCAGATTGGTGAATTGTTGTGATAATTTATGTGCAACTTCAGTATAAGCACCTGCATCAAACTTTCCAGTTTCGAATGATACATTTTTAGCGGCAATACCGAAAACGTCCGAGGCGTCAGCCTCGTTGCAGATAATGACAGAGGCTATTGAAGCTAGTGGCGTCATGCATTCTCTAGCAAGACTTTTCTGTTCCGTATCAGGACGCCATTTCCATAATTTGTTTCGATAATTCACATCAAGCGAAATCGGAATATTCAACTTCTTTGCTTTATTGGCAATTGCCAGGGTTGAAAGAAATCCTGATTCAGAAAGAGCTGGAGTTATACCGGTCAAATGTAGCCAGTCAACGCCTTCAAGCATAGCGTCGAAGTCATAATCATCCGGTTGCGCCATTGATACTGCGGAAAATTCGCGATCATATACAACATTTGAACTACGCTGATTAGAGCCTGTTTCTGTAAAGTATATCCCCAATCTTCCAAAATTGGTTTTAAGTATTTTGCTTACATCAACCCCGTGCGACTTTAGCTCTGAAAAGAGAGCATCTACAATCAGATTTTTGGGCAAGGCAGTAAGAAAACGAGATTTCAACCCCAACCGTGCCAGAGAAACACATACATTAGCTTCCCCACCTCCAAAGGATCCGCAAATCTCTCCGGGGAGTACTTGACCAAATCTCAGCCTATCCGCAGGCGTCAGGCGTAGCATTATCTCACCAAACCCTGCCACACATTTTTCGTTCACGTTAACCTATCTCCGAAATATACTTTGCTATGAAAGCAAAATGGCGGAGAGGGGGGGATTCGAACCCCCGGTACCGGTTAACCCGGTACGACGGTTTAGCAAACCGCAGCCTTCAGCCGCTCAGCCACCTCTCCAAAAATGTTTTCATCCTCTTTCAAGGAAGTACCCAATAAAGATTGGGTTTGTTGATGCGCCATTATAAACAAAATCTGATCCGAAATTCAAGCATCAATTTTAGAAGCCAAACTTTTGTCAAGATTCCAATACAGCCCTGATACGGCGCACTCCTGCGCTCGATGATTCTTCCTTCAAAATGCGGAAACGTCCCATACCACCCGTTCTCTCAACATGCGGGCCTCCGCATGCTTCTTTCGAGAAATCACCGATTGTATAAACTTTCAGCTTTTCATCGTATTTTCCAGAGAACAGGGCAATCGCACCGGCTTCCTGAGCCTCTTCCATCGTCATGACATCCACTGTAACAGGCAAATCGGCTTCTATAACTTTATTTACCGTATCTTCAACCTGCTGGATTTCCTCAGGTGTCATTTTCGCCGGATGTGAAAAATCGAATCTGAGCCTGTCAGCAGTTATGTTTGAACCTCTTTGATTTATGTGGTCACCCAGTACGTTTTTCAGTGCTTTATGAAGAAGATGGGTTGCTGAATGTAACGCTGTAGTTTTGTCTGAGTGATCGGCCAATCCGCCCTTGAAAACTCCTTCTCCCTTTTTGGAAAGTTCCTGATGCTTTTTGAATGCAGCATTGTACCCTTCCCTGTCAACTTCAAGACCAACTTCTGCCGCAAGATCTTCTGTAAATTCCAGCGGAAAGCCGTAAGTGTCGTAAAGCTTAAATGCCAGACGACCGCTTATTATATTCTGTCCATGCTTTAACAAGGCACCGACGGTCTTATCGAATTCTCTTTGACCGGAAGCGAGTGTTTTGGCAAATCGTTCCTCTTCCTGCGATAATTCCGAAAGAATAAAGTCTCGTTTTTCTTCAAGCTCCGGATAGGCGGCCTTGTATTCTTCAATTATTATTTCAGCAAGTTTAACAGAGTAACCTTCTTTAATTTCAAGAGCCTTCGCATGGCGTACACTGCTGCGTATGAGTCTGCGCAATACATAGTTGGCACCCAGATTTCCCGGACGAACTTCTGCGCGCGGATCACCCAGGATAAAAACTGCCGTTCTTATATGATCCGCTATTATCCGCTCAGAACGTACAGCCGCATCTTCATCAGAAGGTCTTCCTGCAGAAAGTTCCTTTATCTTCTCCACTATCGGCACAAACAGCTCTGTATCGTAAACAGTTTCAAGACCGTTCATCATGCATATCGTACGCTCAAGTCCCATCCCCGTATCAACATTGTGCTGTTTCAAAAGTTCATAAGAACCATCTTCACGTTTGTTGTACTGCATGAAAACGTCATTCCAGATTTCCACATATTTGCCGCAGTGACATCCGGGACGGCAATCAGCGCCGCACTTCGGCTTGTCCATCTCTATGAACATTTCCGTATCGGGTCCACAGGGACCTGTCTGCCCCGCCGGACCCCACCAGTTGTCTTCTTTTGGCAGTCTGAAAATACGTGATTCAGGAATTCCCAAACTCTTCCATACTTCAACAGACTCTTCATCCGCAGGTATGTCGTCTTCTCCCTCAAAGACTGTTACATAAATTTTATCAGGACTGAATCCCAGTTTTTCAGTTAGAAATTCATACGACCACTCAATTGCTTCCTTCTTGAAGTAGTCTCCGAGCGACCAGTTGCCGAGCATTTCAAAAAATGTCAGGTGAGAAGCGTCGCCCACAGCATCGATATCACCGGTACGTACACATTTCTGCACGTTTACGAGACGTGTGCCGGCAGGGTGTTTTTCTCCCATGAGATACGGTACCAGCGGATGCATTCCGGCTGTTGTAAAAAGAACTGTCGGATCATTTTCAGGTATAAGGGAAGCACCTGAAATAATGGCATGCCCCTTCGATTTAAAAAATTCCAGATACAATTTACGCAGTGTGTCCGCTGTCATGGTTCAATCATCCTCAATGTTTGTAGCAAAATTTAAAAATAACAGCTTTTAATTTTAACTTTTAAAACTCACCCAATCAAGAGATTTATAGTTTTTTGCCAAACCCGAGATGCATAATACATTGCACGGTCTGTAAGAAGAGTAGAATGAATCGAACAAGTCGTACATTCACCCTCCTGCACCCGCTCACTCAAGCACTGCTACCCTGTTCACTGAAGCTCTACCGCCAAGTTAAAGCAAACCTCAAGTGAGCAGATTAAACCAGCAGCCCCAGAGCTGCACCTAATGAATCGGCACTGTGGCGCAGTGCGTCCAGGATTAAACGTTCTCTTTGTACGGTGCTCCGAAAAGCAGGGGCATAGCAGCC
>JAAZFF010000467.1 GCA_012511845.1 Lentisphaerota bacterium | reverse complement strand
TTTTCAGTGTCCTTGATAATCTTCTTGAATCTGATAGTTATCTGCTTGACGTGTGCGGCTTTGACATCAATCCAGTTAGGCAAAATGCTGGATTTGAGTTTTTATATTTTCAAGGATACTTTACTGTGGTTTTGGGATGCTTTGTGTGAAAAATTCTGCTCCTCTTGATGAATTCTTGAGCAATGAGATGATAAAGGCAACAAGGAATGCAAAATAATAAGTCTGTAGATTTGATAGCTCGCGGCGTCTGTGTGAAAAATGGGAAAATACTTCTTTGCCGGAATAGAAAGTACGGTAATGTATATCTATTGGGCGGGCACATCGAATTTGGTGAAGCGGCGGACAGGGCACTCGAAAGGGAGGTGCTTGAAGAGACAGGCTTGAGGGCACGTGCCACACGCTTTCTTGCCGCAGTTCAGAGTCGTTTCAACCAGCGGGGTGTCGACGTATTTGAATTGAGTCTGCTTTTTGAATTAGAAATATTGGATGATATAAGTACAGAGGCTGAGCCGGAAAGTCTGGAGTCTTATATAGAATTTTTCTGGTTTCCCTTTTCCGATATTTCAAAATCAGGTCTCTTGCCGGATACAGTAGCAGTACGTCTTAATGGCTGGCTTGATGGTAGTGATAAGGATCAATTCGTACCTCCGGCTGCACATTGAATAGCAGAAGCCATAGTAATGCCAAAAGCAAAAGCAATAAGTGCATTGGCACCGTACGATGCTGTCGCGGCAAATAGAATCGTCAGTACCGGCAGCGGACCAAGAGGAATAGCAGCAATACACCAGAGAACTGTTGCACAAAAGGACAGTATGTTTATAGGTGCGATCAGCAAAATAACTAGTGGTGCAGTGCAGAAGAGGATGCCTGCTATGTTTTTTAATTTCACGATAATCCGTTCGGATAAACTCGAGGGGGGAATAGGGGGTGCACTTGTGTTTAATGCCATTAGCACGAGCGCAACGCAGGCTGTCAACCAGCTGAGATGAAACCGCAAATATTTGGCGTAAACAATAAATTTCGGAAATATGTGGCAGAGTCCGGACACTGCCACCGCAGAGACTGCAAGAAAAAATTGATCATGTTTTTTCTCTAAATAAAAACCGGTGGAAAAAACGGCACCGGCAAGGGCAATAATAAAATATAATGGGAGCCCTGCATTTAATTTTTCCGGTAGAAAGTACGAAATAATTCCGGACAGAAAGATAACCGTGAATAGAGCAGTCCGGAAATATGTAAGTGCTGAAGCACGTACATTGGCACCACACCATGGGCAGCGGGAAAACTCCTCAGCTATGCGTCCGCATTCCCAACACGGGATAGCATTGAACAGAATAACTTTCACAGATTCATAATAACATGTTTTTCAGGGCAAATTCAATTTAACTTGCCATAATTTGTTAAGTAGTTATAAGCACAAAAAAACGCTGAAACCGGAAAAGGGTTTCAGCGTTTAAAATTGAGATAATTAAAGCAAAACTTAGCCGTCGCTGCTAATGCCCTTTGCATTGACTACAGTTGCATTGCGGTTCGTGATATTATTGAAAGTTGAACCACCGAGGAACTGTTTGGGATCAGAAAGGTATCTTGCTTTAAGCTTATGCATACCGCCGCCTTTTTGTACGAATACGAGTATTGAATTTCCAAAAGGTTTTACGTCCGGAAGGAATTTCTGGTTGAGTGGTGTTTCGTCATTTTCAAGATCAGATCTTACAATGCTGAAGTTTCTTGTGAATAGGAAGGGCGTATCATCGAATGCACTCTCATCGAGACCTGCAACAATATTCCATACGTTGTAGTTTCCGGATTTGAACTGTGTTTCATCTGTGGCTGCAGGTATACCGGCACCGGCAAAGACAGCCCAGCTCATATTCTCGAGTGACTGTGATTTGATAAGATCAGCAAAATATGTTTCTGAGTCAGCTGCTGCAGTATAGTCTACGCTACCGGCAAACTTGGCATCTTTGCTAGGCCATACACTACCCATGTTCATTGTTTCACGATCGAGATTGGCTGACATTATTCCCTGAACAATGTTCTTGCCGTTATTTCCAATCTGTGTAGCGTTTGCACTCTGGATAGCACCCTGAATAGCGGGGAACATAAGCCCCATCAGAATACCAAGAATTGCTATAACGACGAGAAGTTCGATCAACGTAAATGCTGAGAACTTGGATTTCATGTGAGTTTTTTTCATACTGTCACCTTTGGTGTTTGATATAATTTTGTAAATTCTTTGCAAACCTGCAAGCACAGCTCGCTCTGTTGACTGGATTACTGGATTGCGTTGAGTATCACACATTTTAAGAGAGTAAGTCAACTATAAAAACAAAAAAACTGCTTGTTGACATCGAAGGAGCCGATGTGATAGATTGAAACGTGTTTGGCAAAGTTGCCCCCATCGTCTATCGGCTAGGACATCAGGTTCTCATCCTGGAAAGCGGGGTTCGATTCCCCGTGGGGGTACCATTCAGGTACAGGGCATATAATGGAATTTACAGTTAAAGAATATACAGTGCCATTTATGCCGCCTTCTGACAATATGCGACTTGATGCCTGGCTTGCAGGGGCATCCGGTTTTTCGCGTGCCAAGATTAAAGAATTAATCCTTGCCGGCTTTATCTCTTTTGAAGGGACTCCGGTTTTAAGCCCGTCCCGCAGGGTAAGGCATGATGAAGTTTATATCTTGAAGATTCCACCCGATGCGCCGTCAGACGTGGTGGCGGAGGATATCCCGCTCGATGTTATACACGAGGATCCGGAGATACTTGTTATAAATAAACCTCCCGGTTTGGTGGTACATCCGGCAGCAGGACATGAGAGCGGTACGCTGGCTAACGCATTGATACATTTTTGCCCGGAAGTTTCGAATGCAGGCTTTGAAGAGCGTCCCGGTATCGTTCACAGACTTGATAAAGACACATCGGGCATTATGGTAGTAGCAAAAACTCCTGCTGCTTATGAACATCTAACAACCGCTTTCCATGATGATTTGGTTGAAAAGGTTTACAAGACGATTGTACACGGTGTTCCATCAGCTGCTGAAGGGCGTGTGGAAACACTTATAGGCAGGCACCCCGTTAATCGAAAAAAAATGGCTGTTGTCACGACGAACGGCAAAAATGCAATATCCAACTACTCTGTCCTTGAATCTTTTCGGAATCATGCGCTTATGTCTGTAATAATTGAAACAGGCAGAACTCATCAAATCAGGGTTCATATGCAGCATCTTGGTTGCCCCGTCGTTGGAGATCCTGTTTACGGAAGAAGGAAGAGTGATGCAATAATGGCTGTAAAGCCGCAGCGCCAGATGCTGCATGCATGGAGACTGGGCTTTTCCCACCCGTCAACAGGCGAAATGGTGCTTTTTGAAGCTCCTGCTCCACAAGATTTCACTCAAGTACTTTCCTGTCTGCGTGAACAGGAGAAATCAGGGTAAAACGCGCCAGTGCTTTTCTGCTCCATAGGGAAAATCGTGTATCATCATGTTTCGAACACGGGGATTGAGCAGCAGATTTGTTTTTCTATGATGCATAAAAATCCAGGGTAAGTCCTCCCTGACGATTTCCTGCATTCGCCGAATAAGGGCAAGTCGCTTTGCATCATCCAGTTCTATGTCTGCTTTATCAAAAAGCTCATCGTATTCCGAATTTGTGTAATTAGCCCTGTTAGGGCCGGGTGATGAATTCCTTCCAACAAAAAGTTGCATGAAGTTAAGTGCAGACGGGTAGTCAGCCATCCATCCAATCAGAAAAATTTGAGATTCCCTACGACCTACTTTACGCAGGTATGAAGGCCAGTTGTTGTATTGCAAATTTACAACTATTCCAATCCTGTCCATAAAGGCAGAAAAGAGTTCTGCCAATTCCCGAATTTCCTGATCCGTTCTGCCGAGATCAAGAGTCAGGGTCAGGCGTCGGCCCGTGGAGGGATCAATTCCTTCCGGATATCCGGCTTCGCCCATCAGTTCTACTGCCTTTTCAAGGTTGAAAGCGTACTGATGCGGTGTTTCGAGCTTGCCTTCAATCCCAGGAGGTACAGGACCGTCGGCACCCACAACGCGATTGTTGTTAAGTTCAATCCATTGACCGGTGTCAAAAGCACACGACATTGCCTGACGCAGTTTTTTATTGGAACCCACTACAGGATCGTCAAGATTGAACCCGATATAATATGTATCGAGACTGGGTTGTGTAAACAGACGGATATCGCGTTTGACCATTTCTTCTGTAAGCTTTCCATCGGCACCAATTACTACGTCCCAGTTGTCACGCGATATGTCGCCTGCAACATCGAGAGCACCGTCAAGGAAAGTGAGCCAACGCGTGGAAGCATCTTCCATTACGAGATAAATGAGTCGTTCTATAGGAACTGCATTTTCGCAGTCCGGTAATACTGGCGTGGCATCACGTGAAATGTCACGACCGGGACGCCGCTCAAACTCAATCATATATCCCCGCCGCCATTTTACCAGGCGGTAAGGTCCACTTCCAACCTCGTGAGAATCGAAATTTACTCCATATTTTTCTACAGCCTCACGTGGTACAACAGCAGTGTACGGCATGGCGAGCACCCATAGGAAGTCGGGCGACGGTTCTTCGAGTGTTATCTGCACTGTTTGCGAATCAAGTGCCTTTATCCCGGGCACTTCAAGCGAATAATCGGTTGGCTTGTCAGAAAGCGATGCTTTCCTGAATTCATCAGCTCCTTTGATCCTGTTTTCAATTGTCCAGTATCCGGATGAAGTAAGCTTTGCATCAGCGAGTCGTTTAAATGAATAGACAACATCATTGGCAACGAGCTTTCGCCTCAACGGCAAGCCGGTGGCAGGGTCTGTACCGAGACACGGGTCAGGACCGAAAAACACGTCATCGCGCAGTTTGAAGGTGAGCACGGTACCGTCTTCCGAGATTTCCGGGAGCGACGCAGCGACGCATCCACGCAGTTTGTACGGTCGTGTATCGTACTCATATTCGAGAAGTGTCTCGTACACCAGCGATACGCAGCGCATATCGCCGACAGCTTCTGTTTTTATAGGATCAAATGAAGACGTGCGGTCTATGGTCCGGTAGAGGGTTGCCTTGCCCGCAAGAACTGTGGGGAAGGCGGTGAAAGTTATAAGTAAAAGAGCAAATATTTTTTTATACATGCCGGTTGATTGGTAATGCAAAGAGTTTGATAGCGTTATCGGTTGTAATTTTAGCAATCTTTTCCGGCGTGGTTTGCATATCGTGTGCCATACGTGTTGCTGTATGAACGACCATTGCCGGTTCATTTGGTTTCCCGCGCATGGGGGCGGGGGTGAGGTATGGGCAGTCTGTTTCTACAAGCAGCCGTTCGAGTGGCAGAGTCCCGACTGTGCCACGTAAGTCTGAAGCGTTATTGAATGTATAGATGCCGCTGATTCCAATGTGTAAGCCGAGTTCTACAGCAGCATCTGCAAAGTTTTTGTCTCTTGTAAAACAATGTATTACTCCGAGGCGTCCCTTTTTGCGCATCTGTTGTGAGCCGTAGCGTTCAATTGTTTCAAGAGTTTCGGCATCAGCATCCCTGCTATGTATTGTGCAGGGCAATTCAAGTTCATCAGCAAGTTCAAGCTGGGCTGCAAAAAAGGCGATTTGTGATTCTTTATCGCTTTCTGATGGATTGCGTGAAAAATCGAGCCCTATTTCTCCTATTGCACGGAGGAAAACACCCTGTGAGCGGAGAGAATTAATTTGTTCTCTCAAATCGGATATGGATTTTTCAAGCGCACCGTCTGATGTTCCTATTTCCATAGCCGCATCGCGCTCATATCCCAGTGACAGAAAAACAAAATCAGGGAATTTCGATGCCATTGATGTGGCACCTGTATCGAGCTCATTATTTCCTCCAACGGCAAGTATGCCTGCAAGCCCGGCGTTTCGTGCCCGTTCAATCTGGGCATCGTGTTCTGAAACGGTTTCAGGAGGGAAATGTGCGTGAGAATCAAAAATAGTCATCTGAGTCCGGTGTCCTTTGAGGTTTCCATGAAGAACGTTTCCCGAAAATTGCCGAACCTATTCGAACAAAAGTAGCTCCTTCTTCTATTGCAACTTCAAAATCTCCGGACATTCCCATTGAAAGTTCCGGCAGATCAATTTCGAGTTCTGAGGAGATGGAATCTCTTAATTCCCGCAGTGTGCGGAAGTAGGGGCGAGACGCTTCTGCTTCCGGTGCCCACGGGGGAATAGTCATGAGTCCAACTATGTTCAGTTCGCTGATTAATCGGGGAAAATTTGTTAAGGTTTCTCTGGCTCCCTCCGGACTGAACCCGGTCTTGGATGCTTCTCCTGAAACGTTGACTTGAAGAAATAGTTGAGGTCGTTGCCCTGTTTCATCCTGGACTCGTGCTATGCTTTCCATAAGCTGGAGGGAGTCTACGCTATGAATGGCAGAAAATATTGAGAGGGCGTGGCGGATTTTGTTGCGTTGGAGCCTGCCTATGAAATGCCAGTCGGCTGAGCTGCATTGTTCATGCTTTGCCATTGCCTCCTGGATCTTGCTTTCGCCCAGGATCGAAATCCCTGCTCTAATCCCCTCATCTATTATTTCGGGAGGAAAAGTTTTTGATACAGCTACAAGGCTTATGTCATCGGGGTTGCGCAGAGCCCGTTCTGCTGCGTTATTAATGCGTTCTTCGATGGCATATAAACGTGCTGCAATACTTTCTGAAGAGATGTTTTCCATCCATTTAATACTGCAATAATGCGTATGATTTTGCAAGAATATTAGAAATCATTATCGGGCATAAGGAAAACTATGCCTGAAATGGTGCAAAATACTTATTGATATTTTTTATGTTGCTTTTGTTTTTTTAATAGAGTAGTCTTTTTAAAAATTTTTGTTTATGATCGGCACAAAACTTTCCTGTCATGAAACTGCATCATTGGGCAAGCTGCTGTATGTCAGCAATTCTATTTATAGATTTTTTACTTTTATTGTTGCATAGGGTATGATTTATGCTCTATACTATGCGCCATGAACAAAAACACCAAGTCTCTCATAAAGCGGCGTGATGCATTGCTCGGTGAAATATCATCTTTGAGCTGTATTCTAAACGGTTCGCTTGTCGAGCGTTATTCAACTTGCTCGCGCAAGAATTGTGCATGTCACACTGGCAAGCGCCATGGGCCGCGTCTTTATCTTGCTACTACTGGCGATAAAGGGCAGCGGCAATTTTACATTCGGGCGGAACATGCCGAACGGGCTGCGCAAGGCGTGGCTCAAGGTAGGCGATTACGGGCCATAGTCAGGGAATTAACGGCAATAAACTTGCAGTTGTTACGCAAATCTCAACAGGAGGTGAATCATGACTGAAACACACGGAACAGATTTCGATCTATACACTCAGTGCATTGGAGTCGTCAGAAAGGCTGCTGAAATGTTTCCCGACCGCCGGACAGGTCGCAACAAACGATATACGATCCCGGATTCGGTCATGTCAGCATTTGCGGTGTTTTTCCTTCCGTCTTCATCATGGCTTTCCTCTCAACGTGCCATGCAGGGCGAAAAGGGTGGCAATAATGCCCGGACACTTTTTAATATCAAGAACATACCAGTGGATAACCATGTCAGGAACCTGCTGGATCCGGCGCATCCGAAGTTGCTACATGATGCTTACCGCGACCTTCTGGCTATTCTGGAGGAAAATGATGCCATGGTATGCTTCAAGGTTCTTGACGGGCATACGCTCGTCGCTCTTGACGGGACCGACTTCCACAGTTCAGAGAAAATATCGTGCCCTAATTGCCTTGTCACCCGACATAAGGATGGCCGGGAGGTCTTTAGCCACAAGGCTGTCACGCCTGTTATCGTGGCACCGGGTATCCGGCAGGCCGTGCCCCTGCGCCCCGAGTTCTGCGCACCGCAGGACGGGGCGCAGAAGCAGGACTGCGAGATTAATGCGGCCAAGCGTTGGGTTGACGATGCCGCTGACTGGTTGCGCAAGGAGCAAGCCGTGCTGTTGGGTGATGACCTCTATGCGCATGTGCCTTTTTGCAGAAAAGTATTACTTTATGGGGTGCATTTTATATTCACCTGCCTGCGTGAGTCTCATAAAACTGCGTACGATTGGATTGACCTTTTGGAGTCGGCAGACTTTCAAACCGTTACTGAGGTGCGCCGTGATGCTGACAAGCGTAAACGCACATGGACTACACGCTTCACCAAAGGTGTTCCCCTGTCCGGAGAGGAGAATACACTGTGCGTAAACTGGATCGAACTGACCGTAACTGATGCTAAAGGGGATGTGGTTTATAAAAACTGCTGGGTGACTGATCTGGATGTAAATTCTGAAAATGCTATAGAAATAGCAGCATGTGGACGTGCACGCTGGAACATAGAAAATGGAAACAATAATGTCCTTAAAACCAAAGGATATCACCTGGAACACAACTTTGGACACGGTGAGAAATATTTGGCCAATACGTTGGCATCTCTTAACATTCTCGCATTCCTTGCGCACACAGTCCTTGAGCTTGTCAGCAAACATCATGCAGAAATCAGGGCGCGTCTTGGTAGCCGTCGCGAGTTTTTCCTGCACCTGCAAGTTCTGACTACATACCACCTGTTCCAGTCATGGGAAGAACTCGAAGATTTCATTATGAAAGCACTTGAAATCGGACCACATACGCCAACAGCACCGCCGGAATTGACATCAAAGGGCTTGATCCGGCGCTATGCAAAGCGCAAATAGTAAGAAAAACACCAATCAAATCGTACTGCTGCACCTTCCAGGGGCTGCAGGTGTGATGTTTTCTGTTTCAGCAGATTAATCACGCCCGCTGCAACAACTCTGATGCTAAAATTGCATGTAGTCAAAGTGTTACACGCCATATCAGGAATGGCTGCAGTTTGATAACTATACACTTCTCCAACACAATCAATTTATAACTACCTTGCAAACATCAAAAATATGCTCTGAGCCGTAATCAATGCTCTGAGCCGTAATCAATGCTCTGTAACAGCAACTTTGCCACAATCCCATTCCCTTCAGCTACCAAAATTAGAATTGCTGGCTGTATGTACTTGCACATTTATTCTTTTTCTCAATTTCAATATAATTCTTAAAGGAGACATTAAATGAGCGTGAAGCCGAATATTCTTTATATAATGACTGACCAGTGGAATGCGGAGTGCTTTTCCGGCCTGAATCATCCGGATGTTAAGACTCCAAACATTGACCAATTGATTGAAAAAGGGGTCTGCTTCCGAAACTGTTTCGCAGCAGAGCCAATCTGCCAGCCCTCCCGTGTTTCATACCTGACCGGGCAATATGTGCATACGCATCGTGTGATGAGAAACCACGAGGCTTCCACCCCGCAGAGTGTCAATACTCCGCTGCCTGGATATCTCAAGGAAAAAGCAGGCTACAGAACAGGAGCCTTCGGTAAGCTGCACCTTGGCGTATTTGAGAAAGATGCAGGATTCGACAGTATTGCGCATTGCTGCGATAACCCATTCGGTAAGCCGGCATACTATGAATATCTTGAGGAAAAAGGACTTCTTGATATATACATGGAAAAAGAGAAGAAGATGTCGCAGGAAACGACGCAGCGCTTTGCAGCCGGCAAGTCCGGTTTGAAAGCTGCGGATTGCAATGAAACCTGGACTGCAGATCAAACGATTGATTTTATTTCTGAAAGTTCCGATCCTTTCTTTGTCTGGTGCAGCTTTGAGCGACCGCACGCACCGCACACACCTCCGGAAGATGCTCCCGTGAAGTACGATCCTGAGAAGTTGACAATCCCGCCTTACGATCCGAAATGGTTTGACAGCAAGGCAATGCATGCGCGTGCAGGTTGTGAAAATCTCTGGAAGGCATGGGTGCTGGGAGAGGATGCCCTGAGAGAGGGACTTGCCGGTTACTACGGTTTGATGTCTCTTATAGACCAGCAAGTCGGCAGAATAATTGATCATCTTGAGCAGACCGGCAAGCTGGATAATACAATCATTGTTTTCTGTGCAGACCACGGAGACTTCGGCGGCTATCATGGCATGCTGGGCAAGAATTCCTCGACCTATGACTCTATTATGCGTGTGCCATATGTATGGTACTGGAAAGGGCATACGGACAGGAATATGCATTTTGATCTTTGTGAAACGATTGATATGTATCCCACATTGTGCGATCTGGCGGGTTTGGAAACGCCGCCTTCAGTACAGGGTAAAAGCCACGTTTCAGCTCTGACCGACCTGCCTTACTACCCCGGAAAAGATTATGTTTTCTTCGAGAGACTTCTCGCAAAGGGAGTTCGCAGTCGTACACACAAGCTAAGCGTAATACCGAACGGACGTAATAATTACTGGGAGCTGTATGATATCCTGGAAGATCCGGATGAGCTGAAGAATCGTTATGGAGATCCGCAGCTGGCACATGTACAAACTCGCCTCATGGAAGAGCTTGTTGCATGGAGCATCAAAACGGAGCAGCCCTGTCATGTTTCTAACAGCTCAGAGGAAGTTACTGAAGACCTGCGCTGGCACAGCCATTTTCTTGACAATAAGTGATTGGATTCAATAACGTCTGAGCGTGGTTTTTGGCAGCCACGGCCCCTGAGGACATTCGCTCTCCAGGGACCCGGCTATCACCCATCAGTAACGGCGGTTTGCGGAGAAACGCGCCCTACCTTCTCTGTAACACGGCGGTTTGCGGAGAAACTCGCCCTACCTTCTCTGTAGCACGGCGGTTTGCGGCTTGCCCCGGCGTAGTTGGCGGACGAAGCCTGGAGAAACTCGCCCTACCTTCTCTGTAGCACGGCGGTTTGCGGCTTGCCCCGGCGTAGTTGGCGGACGAAGCCGGGAGAAACGCGCCCTACCTTCTCTGTAACACGGCGGTTTGCGGAGAAACTCGCCCTACCTTCTCTGTAACATGGCGGTTTGCGGAGAAACGCGCCCTATCCTTGCTCAGCAGGAGGGTGACAGAAAATGACAGTTTCGGCAGATTTACTGTTGTTTAAATCAGCTTGATTTGTTACACTTACCTCAAAAATCAGCGCCATCGTGTCTCGCACATAAATTCGGGCGATATGCCTTCGGATTAGTGTTCAAAGTAACTTTTTAACGGTAATTCATGACGCGGGCGCAAGCAGATTAAGGACAATCATTTCGGAGAGATTAAATATGCAGAGGTTCAACTATGTTGCCATAGACAACGACGGCAAGGAACAACGTGGTACAGTAGACGCAAATGATCAATCTCAGGCTATTGCGTTCTTGCGTCAAAACCGGTTGTTCCCGCAATCTGTAACTCCGGTCAGTGCTCAGGGAGGTCAAAAGGCAAAGGGTGGTCTGGGCTCGATGGAGATTAATCTCAGGCTGCCGAAATTTCTTCGCGGGCGCGTAAAAGCAAAGGATTTAATGGTGTTGACGAGACAGCTGGCAACACTTGTAGAGTCCGGGCTGCCACTCGTACGCGGGCTGCGAATACTTCAGAATCAGGCTAAAAATGCCGATATGAAAGAGACGCTGGCTAGTATCGGGGCATCTGTGGAATCTGGATCAACCTTTTCCGAAGCGCTGTCCCAGCATCCGCGGTATTTCGACAATCTTTTTGTAAATATGACAAAGGCAGGTGAAGCAGGCGGTCAGGTTGAACAGTCACTTACGCGCCTTGCTGAATTTCTTGAGAAATCAGAAAAGATAAAAAACAAAGTTAAAAGTGCCATGACGTATCCGATTGTAGTGATGCTTGTTGCAATCGGAATTACGGCGTTTCTTATGGTTAAAGTTATTCCTGAATTCGAAAAAGTATTTGCCGATCTTATGGGAGCTAATCAAATGCCTCCGATGACACGTTTTGTAATGGGCATAAGTAATGCTGTGGTTGACGACGGGCTGATTGTGCTCATAGGCATTGTACTTCTGGTAATTATCGTGAACTTGATAAACAGAACTAAAAGAGGGAAGTTGATTTTTGACCAGCTTAAACTAAAAATTCCCGGCGTCGGGGATCTTGTTCTCAAGTCTGCTGTTGGCAGAACAACACGAACACTCGGCACCTTGATGCAGTCCGGTGTGCCGGTTCTCCAGGCACTGGATATTGTACGCGACACTTCCGGCAACATGATAGTTGCCAACGCTTATCAGGAAATTCATGAAAGCGTGAAAGAGGGCGACAGCATGATCCCGCCCATGGAACGCGCAAAGGTTTTCCCTGCCATGGTTGTAAGCATGGTGGGGGTAGGTGAAGAGACGGGGGCGTTGCCGGATATGCTTGAGCGCGTTGCCAATACATATGATGATGAGGTAGATAACGCTGTTGAAGCGATGACTTCTATTATCGAACCTATAATGATTGTAGTTCTGGCTTTAATAGTCGGTACAATCGTTATTGCCATGTTCCAGCCTATGATGGCGATGATCGGCGGATTGAGCGGTTAGCCGTATCAGAATTCGCTATAGATGATGAGGTGAAAAGAAAATGAAAAAAAACCTGAACCATAATCGAGGCTTTACGCTGCTTGAAGTTCTGGTGGTGATCGTAATAATCATCATACTTGCCGCCATGCTCTTCAATATGGGCGGTCTTGTGGCGGAGAATAACGAGATAGCCCGTACTCGCAAGGTTGTAGAGGCCGTAGCCGGCGCTATTGAGGAGTTTCATTCTATTTATGGTAAATACCCTCCGGTGCCGAGTTATGCGCACACGTCACCGGAGATGGCACAGCCTGTAAGATATGAGTACGCACATCTGCAGGACAGAAGCAAGAATCCGCGTGGGGCTATACTTGATCTGCCAATGGCACAAAGCTTGAAGAACGCTTCAAGAAATGACAACTTGTGGAGCAGTGACGGTGCCGGTGTCGTCTATACGTTTGGTCTTCTTTCATTCTTCTTTCCACGTTATAACGGCCACGGGGATCGTGGTCCTGATTTCTTTTTGGGAGGCAAGTACGACGATGGTCGCGGAACGTTTGATCCTGAACAGTCGATAAACCAGTGGGGCGATTATAATCCGCGCCGCAGAGGGGGCAGGATTGGCGACATCCCCAAGGACATCGCAGCATCCAGGCGCATTGTTCAACACTTGGGGGCGTCTATAGATGCTGATGGAAAGACTACAAGTTACGGGGTAGTACGAGCACCAGGGCTAGTAAGACGGATGCATCCGATTACGAAGGATTACTATTCTAATCTGTATATAACGATATGGGATGGCTGGGAACGCGAGCTTTTGTATGAGTCGCACCCACCGTACGATACTTTCAAATTATGGTCAAGAGGTCCTGACGGGAAATCGGGCACGGCAGATGATATAGTAGCAGGACAGGAATAAAAGCGGAGATTTTGTGATGCTTAAAATCAACAGGTTGAATAGAAATGCGTTTACGCTGATAGAGCTTCTGGTGGTAATGGCTGTTATCGGAATCGTAATGGCGCTGCTTTTCCCGGCATTGAACCTGGTCAGGCAGCGTGCATGGGATACGAGAGGCAGGGACTTGTGCTCCCAGGTGGCATCAACCTGGGAGTCTATTCGAATGGATTATCGCCGATATCCCTCTTCGGAGTTAATATCGGAGTATGCCGGGCAGGTAGAAAAAGTAGGCGGAGACCTGATGTTTACAATGACTCCTCCTGCATCAGGCTTAATGAACTGGTGGGAAAAAGAGCACGAATTCGAAGAGTACGATAAAGTTCGTTACAACGCCAAAAGAGGCGGAGTACGTTACGGTTGGAACAACATAAATACCTGGCCGAAGGATAAGCGTTTTGGTCGCTCGGCAATGCAGCAGAGATGGGGTATCATTGCACCTTGGACAGAACGTCATTTAAAGGATGCCGCTGAGGGGGAAGAATCAGTGCGTCCTATCCTGGATGCTGGAACTATCCGTGTAATCCTGGATATGGATGGCGACAATCTTATTACAATACCATCAAAGCTCGGCTCTGCTGCGCTAGATTCGAATGGCAACCAGCTGGTGCTGCGAAAGAGTGCTGTTGCCTGGGTATATGCAGATGAAAAAGAAAACAGGGTACTTACTTCATGGTAAATTGCCTGCTTAAATGGCGATATAAAGAATAATTTAGTCCGGAATTCTGTAATGAATATAAAATACGTTAATCGTTTTAAAGAAGGTTTTACGCTGGTAGAGATGCTTCTTGTCCTGGCAGTAGTTTCCATTCTTATGGGGCTGCTCGCACCGGCAATATTCAAATCGTTCAGAGTGGCAGGGCGGCAGGGGCGTCAGGCAGAAGCAGCGCTTCTGCAGGCTGCAATCGTGGAGTACTGGCACGATCAGAAGCGCTGGCCGCTTCCAACCAATGTGAAGCCGCAGAGAAAAGGCGGCAAGGTAAACTTCAGTTTTTCTTTCCGGGAAAATAATTATGAAGTTTTTGACAGGCTTCTTAATGTTGATTACGGTGGTGCAAAAAAGAACTATATTGAAACTTCTGAACATCTGAGTACATCAGTTCCAACGACGGATTACCCTACATTTGATGTTGCAAATTTGAAACACGTGATAGAGGGTAATTCTAAGGCGGGTGTGACTGCACGGAGGAATTCCCGCACATTAGTTTACTGGGCAGACTGGATAAGGTGCCCGAAATGTGGAGAGCTCTCAGATCTTGATGCCGTTTACTGCAGCAACAATTCCTGTTCGTATAAAAAAGATTCAGCAGGGGGAGGGTCCAGTTACAGATTTAAATCAGCCGACAGATCGGGAGCTGTTCGGGCTGCGATGCCTTTTGTCGTACGTTTTGACCTTCTCAACGACAAGGTTAGTGTAGGGTTTTAATGCGCTCCGCAGCATCTGAAGGGAAAAATTGAGCATTATGGATATTAACCGGAAAAATAAAATGAATGGACGTTCGCAAATCGGCGGTTTTACTTTGTTGGAGCTGATCGCGGTAATGGGAATAATCGTAGCAATGTCCCTTGTCGTTGTGAGCAGTTATACAGGCATAATGAGCGCTATCTCAAAAAACGCCGGACCGCGCGCATTTCGCAACGCTCTTACATTATGCCGCCAACACGCAAGCGTTGACGGGCAGAGAACTTATGTATGGATCATAGATGTCGATAAATACATCCTGTGCCGAAAGGCGGGGGTGGTTCAGGGTGAGCCTTATCCGCCGAAGTGGGGCACATTATCAGGTTTGGAGATTCCCGGCTATCTGGGAGACTCGAAAATTTCGTCTGTGGGACCTGCCCTGTGGGTGTACGACAGGGATGCTGATCTTGGTCGCGGTTCGCTTGAGTTCGGAGGAGACGATGCCGCCCTTGATTTTATAAGAATGCTTCAGGGCAAGGAAGGCAGGGAAAAAGCAGGTTCCTATTATGTCTTCGACTTTACAGAAAATGCTATGGCACGTGTTATTTATCCTCCATGGCATAATCGAAGGGGAGGCAACTGGGTATTCGGTGTTGCGGGATTACGCTTCAGCGGCGGGAGTTTCAGCTCAAATCCGAGAGGTGAGAATTCCAGAGCTTTTATGCCGGGCAATGAGTACGGCTGGACACTTTTTGCAGAACAGCAGTTACCGCAAGGATATGCATTTGGAAAAGAGCTGTATACTCTTGATTCAAGTGGAAACTTTGAAAAAGGCAAATGTGTTTTCTTTGAAGCTGATGGAAGTGCACCTTCAGATGGCAACACATTGGAGTTCATGATTTTTGAAGTGAATACCGACAAAAAAGTTACTGTAAAGATAGAGACAAGTGGTAAAATTAAAATAGTTGAAGGTTGATTTAATATTGAAAAATTGGGAGGTTAGATGAAGACAATGACTTTCGGGAAAGGAGCTTTCTCACTTATCGAAGTCAACCTGGCGATCCTTGTAGCGGCGGGCGGACTGCTTGCCCTATTGTCGTTTTTCCCGCTCGGTTTACGGCAAAGCGTAATGTCTCAGGCTGATATGCAGCAATCAACGTTTGCCAACTCTTTTTTCGAATCAGTAGCGGTAAATGTAAGGCAGATCGACAATGTGGAAGACTGGAATGATATATCCAAGTTTTGGGGTGCTGCCACCTCCCGTACAGGCGTTGATACGGGGTCAGGTGTTTCCGGACTTAAAACAATATCGAGCGCTAACAGTGACTCCGGACTGTCGGATGCGACAAAAGAACTTTTTTATGACAGATCAGGTGGTGGTTCAGACAGAGTGGCACATGACAATCTGGGGAGTGATCGGATTGTGGCACGTTACGTTTACAGGGAGTCTGCAACAATAAATCAGGGCAATGGCTCGGTATTGCTTCCGCCGCAATTCATAATACGCATCCTTAAAATTGACGACACGCCGAAGCGCCTGCGCGGCACTTCCATCCAGTTTCCCGCTCGATACTCCATATCTCTTGTATCGAGCGATCAGGTTTCTCCGGCAGTTTATTTCGACAACCCGCTCTATCACGCTGAATTTTATTTTTACAGGAGGCCATGACTTCTCAGTCAATCTACAGGATAAATTGAGGTCAGAATCAAGATGAAAAACTTTTATAACAACGGCAGCAAAAGCGGTTTCTCCCTGATTGAAATGATGGTTGCAACAGCCGTCTTTCTTGTAATGGTCACTATGATAGGCGGAATTTTCCGCCAGACCTCATCATCCTGGGAGGCAGGGTATGCGCGCGCCGAGGGCGGGATGATCGTCAGAGG
>JAAZFF010000466.1 GCA_012511845.1 Lentisphaerota bacterium | reverse complement strand
GTTCGAACACTGGATGGAAGGAATCGGGAGAATAGCAGAATTCAGACTTGTAAAATCAAGTGTCTCCGCTCCGATTAAGCCGGACATTGCAAGTTTCATGGAAAATGCCGCTTACACAAACGGTTATTCTTCTGGATATGCATTCCGGACAATACAGGATGTGGACGGAAAAATTGTTTTCACAAATGAAGCAGGCCGTATAGTTGCATATTACCCGAAAGTGTCCACCCTCCTTTTATCCCGATCTATCTCTAAGCACACAAACACTGTGGATTCTGCATTTATCCAAGGATGGCTACTTGGGGAATCTGACGTTGCAAAAAACTCAGCCCAACATAACTCGGTGCCATAAAATTTCAACATTACAAAGTTCACTAACAAAAAGATCAAAGAGATCAAAGACTGGAACAACAGCATGCCCAGAAAAATCCTGGAAGGACTAACTGCTGTTGAAAAACTGGAACTCTACCTTCAGGAGAATGCAGCATGAGAACAAAAAAAGAAAAGGAGGCGAATCGTGCAATTAAACTTGCAGCTCGCAGTCTGTTTCGAGTGTCCAGATGGAACAGAGGAAATGGACTTTGGGCCAGATTCGAATGGTGAATACTGGAAGGCGTTTTCGCGGTGAATGACAGGTAACGGTTGGAGGATATATGAAGCAAAAACCCTCGCTTATAAGTTTTTCGCTATCGATAATTGGAATGCTCTTGGTCTTCATTGCTTGGGGATGGCTTAAAAAGCTGTTATACGTGCATGAAAATGTATTTTTTGGCGAATTGCCGAATATGCAAACAGCACAATTGTCTTCCATCCTATGGATTGGCGGTGGGTTGTGTGTTCTTGCACCATTGAAGGATTTATTCCTTGCAGGACGCAAACGCACTATTCTTAATGTAGTATTTTTGGCGGGCATAGTAGGGCTTGTGTTTTACTGGGCCCATGTTTTTTCCGACGCTACGTTTAGAGTCCTTGTTGGACCAGAGAACTCATCTCGTATTACTATCGCAGAGCCGAGAAGTTGTGAGGGTTGTCCCGAATGGCGCTATCAGGAACAACCCTTGAAAGCGAGAAATGAGGAAGCGGATGACGACTGATGGCGGGGGGATTCGCGGACCATCCATTCGCCCTGCGCAACGGTAGTGGGCAGAATCAACAAATCGGCGGTTAACACCTCTTGCAATCAGAACCATGAAAGCGGTACAATGCCACCATGAAACGAAAGACGTTCAGCGGACAACAGGGCGGGGTCGTGCATCGTGCGGTCTCATAAAAAAATGTCCTATTTAACTTGCAATTTCCCTTTAATTTAAAACATTTGACTTCATCTTCTTTTACCCTGTATAGTGTAGTTGAGTCTGTTAGTTAACCTCGTGCCATATTATTGTGTGGCAGGGATTCAAGAATCAGCAACCATGAGTGGTGGATGATAACAGTAATCAGTGAATGATTTTTCTATAAAATGACACGCCTAATGCACCCCCAGAATATAAACGCAAACGGCGGAATGATATTTCTGCTTTGCTTCCTTTGGGTCATCATTGGTTTTTTCTTCCTGCTTTCATTTCTCTCTAAAAACAAAGATTTCCGCAGTGCTGTCAGCACTTTTCGCAGATTGCCGCTTTTTGCACAGGCGATCTTTGTCGCTGTCATCTCAGGTATTATTGTTTTTGGCGGTTCCAAGCCCGGTGGAACGAAACCTTGCAATTTCAATACCTGGTTCCCCACAGGCGCACCTGACAGCGGCCCCTCACTTTCCGATGCACAGAAAGCTGCTGGATTTGGTGCCCACTTTGTGGGCAGTGGACAGTGGGCAGTGGGTAGTGGACAGTTTTCATAAACAAATGAGGAATATTATGGCTGTGAAAAACTTTAAAGAGCTGATTGTCTGGCAGAAGGCAATGGACGTGGCAGAGCTGGTCTATGGACTGGTGAAGAAGTTGCCACGCAAAGAGATTTATTCACTTTGCAATCAACTG
>JAAZFF010000465.1 GCA_012511845.1 Lentisphaerota bacterium | reverse complement strand
GCAGCTACTGCTTTCCAGCTTGCTCTGCGTGATATCCCTGAGAGCGAACTGAAAGCGGCAAACTTGGAGGCTTCAATAGCATATATTCCAAAACTGCGGGAAGAAATAGAAAACGCCAAAATTGAGGCAAAGTATGGAGACAAAGCACCAAATGAGCTTGCTGCCGAAATTATTAGCCTGCAAAGAGAAATTTATAAAAATGCTGCAAGGGCATTTACGAATAATACACCGGCAAAAATAAATCTTCTGGAGCAGGCTGCCGGCAGAGAAAAACAGGCAGCCGCAATATGGAAGCCTTTAAGCGGTAAGTTTATGGAAATGGTAAATAATTCTGTAACAAATGAACAGCAGATAGCAGATTTCCAATACAAACTCGATGTTGCAAGCGACAATGCGTCCGGAGCAGCAAATGCGCTCGAGAACCTCGATATTTCAGCCCTCAATGCCATACAGCAGTCAGAGCAGTCAGCACTGGAAATACTCGCCTTCACATCAGAGCCTGTCGCAATGCTTGAAGAAGCCATGAATTCAGAAAGCAACGCCGTTTCATCAGTGTACGACCCGACACTTATAAGAACGCCTGTACCGGAGCAACAAATGGCAGGAGCAATGTTCAACGTTTTTGCAAACACATACGGTGAATGGCTGGATCAGAAAATGCCGTCAAGGAATGGCACAGCAGACAGCCATTTCGTAACAACAAACGAACTGGAGGAAGCGAATGGCGGCGCAAGTCCGGATAACATGACAATTACAGAGGCTGTTCGCGCAGAAATTGATGGTCTCGTTGATAAAACCCTCGGCTCTCTCGCCCTTGTAAATATGGATATATCTGCTGACAGTAAAATTTTGCCGGAGAAGGCGAAAATCAATGCAGAACAGGCATTGGAGTATATGCAGCTTATCCATGACTTGCTACCGAAACCACCGCAGGAAGAGCAGCAGCAGGACGATAAACAGCAACAGCAGGATAACCGGGAAGATCAGGATCAGCAACAAGAGCAAGATGAGGATGGCGACGAATCCGGGTCAGAAGATGACAACCAGGGCGATTCTGAAGACGACACTCCCCCACCTCAGGAAGAAGAAGATGAAGAGTCTGCAGATACACAAGAAGAACCGAAAACTGCAGAGGAAGAGGAAGCAGAGCGTATTATGGCGAAAGTCCTTGAACAGGAAAAATCCCGGGAAGAAGAACGTCGCAAGCGCCAGAGGATAATGCCCCCAAGCGTCGGGGAGCGTGATTGGTGAGCATGTTTTTAAGTCTGTATAGTAAAACACAAGGTTCAAGATTTTAGGAAGACTGCATTATGTCCATAGAAACCGCATCAATCGATTTAAAGTTTCCAACCTGGTATACAGAATGGGAAAGAACCCTACCCGATATACTGCCAACTGATACGGATGCCATGAGTACAGCAATCAGTATTTCCTCTTTAAATGTAAAGAGAGGCTATGGAGGTCCCTTCGGTGCTGTAGCTGTTGAATCAGGTAGCCGAAAAATCGTAGCAACAGGCATGAATGTTGTCCTGACAGCCAAATCTTCACTCCTTCATGCGGAGATTGCATGCATAATACGTGCCCAGAAAGCTTTGAATTCACATACATTAAAATCTGCTGACATTATTCTTTACAGCAGTTCAGAACCATGTGCCATGTGTATGGGCGCAATACCCTGGAGTGGAATCAGCCAGCTTGTTTGTGCCGCTAGAGATGAAGATGTAAGAGCGATAGGTTATGATGAAGGGTTGAAACCGGATAACTGGGCAGGAAACTTTAACAAGCAATATGGAATAAAGGTTATACGTGATTTTATGCGCGATGAAGCTGTATCAGTTCTACAAAGCTATGCGCACAAAATCGGTATTATTTATTGACGGCTTTAGAGGCAAAGATAGTGAAAAAGAAATTTATGACGAAAAGCCTTGAAGATTATCTTGAGGCGATACACAGACAGATCTCAAAAACCGGCAGTGCCAGAGTTGTTGATGTGGCAAACATACTTGATGTAAAAATGCCCTCCGTCAACAACGCAGTAAAAGAGCTGGCTAAACTGGGACTTGTAAAATACGAGCGATATCGGGAAATACAGATAACTGAAAAGGGAAAACAAAAAGCCGCAGCCATATACGAACGTCACAAGCTGCTCAAAACTTTTCTGCTTTCAATCGGAGTCTCGGAAAAAAATGCGGAAACTGATGCCTGTGCAATGGAGCACATCCTGAGCTCAGAAACATTGGGAAGGCTTAGAGAGATTACAGAAGAACGCCCTGATATCGACTAGACAAATCTTTATCGCTGAGGGGCTCACAAAGAGACTTTTGTTGGTAATTGAGTTGTCAGGACGTTATGCTATAGTGTTTAATTTTAACAAGGCGTAAATATGAATAAAGAACCGGATGATGGAGTCCTCGCAAGAATAGATGCAATCAACATATTGCACAGATGGATGGAAACGGAAGATTTCCCTGATCGAATGATGATATCTGTACCGCCTTTCCGAAGAGGATTTGTAATGGATTTGGTGTACACAACCATACGTCATCTCAGGGCAATGGATTTCGTATTGGAAGAGTTTGTAAGACGTCCTCCCGGCACTACAGCCATGGCTGCCCTTTTGATGGGTACTTGTCAATTGCTGAAAATGCAGGATGTGGCAGAACACGCAGCAATACACGCTACAGTCGAAGCCTTGCGGGAAATTGCAGGTGATCAGCAAGTCGGATTCGCAAATGCTGTGCTGAGAAGTATCCAGCGCAACGCTGAGAAAATCATGATTAGCCTCGAAGCTGCCCCTCTGGCCGTACGTGAATCTCACCTGGATGAGCAGGTGCAGAGGTGGGAATCGTTTTATGGTAAAGAACGTGCCGAGGCTATATGTAAATGGGACAACACTTCCGGCTGTGTCACGGTGGTGACTCTGCCACGCGGACCCGGCGTAAAAAAACTGCTGTCAATGTTTCAGGAGAATGACATTCAGGCGACAGCCCACCCCGGTATGCCTGACAGGGCAATCAACATTCCACACGGTTCACAAGTGGAAAAACTTCCGGGATTTGACAAAGGCTATTTTTTAATTCAGGATCCGGCAACATTGGAAGCTGTTCGCTTGCTCGATGTGAGGCCCGGTCATCGTGTATTGGACGCCTGCGCTGCACCTGGCGGGAAGTCAGTTCAAATTGGTCTGCTCCTAAATGGGCGCGGTAAACTTGTCTGCATGGACTGCTGGGAAGATCGTCTTATCCCTTTGAAAGAAAATCTGCATAAATTCAACTTGATAGATACTACAGCCGAAGTCGTTTTGGGAGATGCAAGGAAAATACATCTAAAACATGTAGGCGGCAAGTTGTTCGACAGGATCCTCGTTGATGCACCGTGCAGCAACACCGGAGTGCAAAGGAGGCGTGTTGATGCCAAATGGAGGTTTTCCGCTGACAGGCTTAAAACCCTGGCTGAAACACAATCAGATATACTTCGCAACGTCTCACGACTGCTTGCCGACAATGGCAAGCTTGTATACAGCACGTGCAGCCTGGAGAAGGAAGAGAACGAAGATATCGTTCAGGACTTTCTCAAGACTCACCGTCAATTTGTTTTGAGGGATTCGACTGCGCTAGTACCACCTGATGGTGAAATGGATGGAGCTTACGCAGCTGTTCTGCAGAAAAGTATTGAGAGACGATAAGCTTCTCAAGAAGTCACAAACGGAGAAAGCGCACGCAATCTGTCCACAACTTCAGGCACAACGGAAAGGACGTAGTCTATTTCTTCTTCCGTGTTATACCTGCTCAAACTGAAGCGTGTGGACCCATGAACTGCTGTAAAAGGCACTCCCATTGCACGGACTACATGCGAGGGCTCCAGGGCACCGGATGTACATGCTGAACCTGAAGAAGCACATATACCGGCATCGCTGAGGTGGTATAGAATGCCTTCGCCCTCTATATACTCAAAGCTTATATTGAGTGTATTGGGAAGTCGATCTTTTAGAGAACCATTAACAATGGCATCAGGGCACTTGATAAGACCTTCCTGGAGTTTATCCCGCATGGCTGCTATACGTTTATTTTCTCCGGAAGCAAGTTCCTCCATGGCTAGTTCGGCAGCTTTGCCCAATCCCACAATGTACGGCACGTTTTCTGTGCCGGCACGACGTCCATTTTCCTGATGACCGCCTTTGAGAAAGGGTGCCACACGTGTACCTTTTCTGATATATAAAACACCGATTCCCTTTGGCGCATGAATTTTGTGCCCCGAAAACGACAGCATGTTCACGGGCAGTTTGGATACATCTACTTCCGAGAGTTTACCGACTGCCTGGACTGCATCGGTATGGAATATGGCTCCAGCGTTGCGGGCTTTTTCAAGAGCAGTCTTTATTGGAAAGATCACGCCTGTTTCGTTGTTTGCCCACATCATTGAGACAAGTTTTTTGCCGGGTGTTGTGAGAGCTTCACTGTATTCATCGATATTGAGAGTGCCGTCGGACATAACTCCCACTTCGATAACATTTACACCTTTTTCTTTCAGGGCACGACATGCCTGAAGTACAGCGGGATGTTCCACACGTGTTGTTATCACGGTAGAATCAGTTCCCAGGGCTTCGATACTGCCGAAAATAGCGTGATTATTTGATTCGCTTCCGCTGCCGGTAAAAACTATTTCTGAAGGGTCAGCTTTAATAAGTGCCGCAACCTTTTCTCTGGCGTCTTCGATTTCCTTATGTATGGAACCTCCAAAAGCATGCATGCTAGAGGGATTTCCATATCGTTCAGAGAAAAAAGGCATCATTGCCATAACTACAGCAGGGTCAGTCCGCGTTGTAGCATTATTATCCAGGTAAACTGTTTTATTCATAGTCAATCCTCCGCTAAAACGCGCAGTGCCGGCGAAACGAATTCACGCAACTTGGCTTCAACAAGTGTTGAAAGCGTTATACTGGCAGAAGCGCATCCAATGCAAGCACCTCTCATGGCAACAATCACATCGTCACCGCGTACATCGATAAGTTCAATATCTCCACCATCTCGCTGTAGGGCGGGGCGGATTTCATTGTCAACAATTTCTTCAATTTTCCTGATTTTCTGAAGTTGTGTCATCGGTCTTTCAGCGACTGCTGCAGGCGGAGAATTTTCCGCAATTATGCGATCGAGTATTTTCTGAATATCACCAATGCAATTGCCGCATGCTCCGCCCGCCTTGGAGAAATTTGTCACCTGCTCAACCGTAGTCAGTTTGTTGTCATTTATTACACGGACTATTTCAGACTCATGCACATCAAAGCAATGGCAAATAACAGGATCTTCGGATTCTGTGAAACTTGAAGTTTCACCGGTTCTATAATTGTGTACTGCGGCTTCGAGAGCTTCCTGCCCCATGACAGAACAATGCATCTTCTGATCCGGCAAGCCACCGAGATAGTCTGCTATCTCTTTATTTGAAATTTTCAGGGCTTCGTCCGGAGTCAACCCCTTTATCATTTCAGTAAGAGCTGAAGAAGCGGCAATGGCAGAAGCGCAACCGAACGTCTGGAATTTTACATCGTCAATCCTGCCTTCTGAATTCAACTTGAACATTAAAGTGAGGGCGTCTCCGCACGCCAACGCGCCAACATGCCCTACCCCATCAGGATTTTCGATTTTTCCGACGTTGCGCGGATTTTTAAAATGATCCAAAACTTTATCAGTATAGTCCCACATATGAACCTCGCTTTCTTTTGCAGGCAAAATATCACCTGCGATAAATAAGAGCACGAATAATACAGGATAATATACTGGAATAAAAGCAAATATTCCAAATTAGACGTGCCACAGCCGAAAACCCCATTGTTCCGGTAAGCTTGATTGTAAGCGGAGGGTTATATCTCTCAACATAAGACCACAGTGACTTTGCCTGAAGGCGTCTGCATTACACTTTATTGCGCCACTTTTTTCCCTCCGTCGTAGCCATCGTGCAAGGATCCGGCCAACTTTGCGAAATAATAACGTTCGTGTCGGTGTTAGTAACAGCATTTTGAATTTACGATGCTTGCGTCACAACATGTATTTCCGTATAATGAACCAAAATTTGAGTAATCCACCATGATAGTAGAAAAACAATATTTAAAACTGGACTTGCCGGAAGGCAACTTCAAACTTGAGCTGGGTGGTGTTCTGTCGGAAATAGATATAGCATTCGAGACATATGGAACACTATCGCAGGCTAAGGATAATGTTGTCTTTATTTGTCATGCCCTCACAGGTGATGCACACGTTGCAGGTCGTCATGAGGGCGATGAGAAAGATACCGGTTGGTGGTCGAACATGGTTCGCTCGGGCGGTGGTATTGATATAGATGAATTTTATGTTGTATGCGCAAATATTCTCGGTGGATGCAGCGGCACTACAGGTCCTTCATCCATCAATCCTCAAACTGGCAGACCGTACGGCTCACTTTTTCCCAATATCACGGTGGGAGACATTGTTACTGTTCATAAAATGTTTCTTGAACAAATAGGGTTCGAGAAAATTTATGCAATTATCGGCGGAAGCTTCGGGGGCATGCAGGCTCTTGAATTTTCCGTACGTTTTCCCGAATTCTCTGAAAAATGCATTGCAGTCGCCACAGGG
>JAAZFF010000464.1 GCA_012511845.1 Lentisphaerota bacterium | reverse complement strand
TCACATACTGTTACTGCGGAAACTGTTGAAAACTGGCCGACTCCAATTCTTTTTACAGGATTTACCATCGGACTTGCACTGAAGACGGGTCCCGGACTTTTGGCGTTGCCCGAATTTCACCCTGTACGTCGGGCTTACGAGCTGCATCCTGCAAATCCGCTTGTGAACGGACGTCCGAGCTGGGATCAGATGGCAGTGCTGGCAGCTGTTTATGGACCGGATTGTTTTTGGGAGCTTGGACCGGTCGGGGTGAATCGCATTGCCTCTGACGGTTCAAACAAGTGGCAGAAGGAATCTCAGGGAACACATGCGTACCTTGTTGAGAAGGTTGAGCCGGGCAAAGTTGCTGCTAAGATAGAATCGCTTATGTTGGGAAATATTTTGTAGGGCAGAAGCAGTTACGGAGCCCTGCGGTCCTGGCAATCGCCCAGCAACCACCCTGCAAGCGGACACAGACAGGAATGTCTGTGCTACAGTCTGCGGCTCCTGAGGACATTCGCCCTCCAGTATGCAGCAGCCGCAACGGTTTGCGGAGAAACAGATTTTTTCAGAAGCAGTTGTCGGTTATGCGTGTGTTGTGTTAAAATGGGTGTCATGGAAAATTCGGCGATATTCATATTGGGTGATGGTGTTCTGGCGACGAGTCGGATCAGCTCTGATACACGCACAGATAAAAAAGATGTTTATGTAATGGACATTGATGGTGTTTCTGAATTTGCCAGGCTTTTAAGCTCTTGCGGCAAAGTCGCCAAACCTTGTACGGCTTATTTAAAAGGAACAACCTCCCGTGCAGCAACAGAACTTGAAATAGACAAACTTGCAGGGAATGAAGAAGCCGTCAAAAAAGCCCGGGCTGTTTTTCTTAAATGGATTAACGAAAAGCAGAAATCCATTAACGCATTGCGAATGCGTTTTTCCGTGCGTCGTGAAATTCTTTCGATTCTTGTCCACTATGATGGTGTGATTTCTTTTGATCCGATAATAGAGATATTGGAAAAACGTTTTCAGACAAAAGTACATATCCGTTTTGTTTCTCCTCGCGAGATTTCACGAGCTATAGGTGGCGTCGGGATCTGTGGAAGGGTTCTGTGCTGCTCGTCTGATATTTGTAGGAGTACTTCAATTGATACCCGACTGACAAAACAGCAATTTGGAAATTTATATGATTTTTCTGCTTCGGGAGTTTGTGGAAAGCTCAAGTGTTGTATTGGATTTGAACAAAATGAATTACAGCAGGTCAAAGACTCGGATCGTGAGTAATATCGGGGGATTGTTTTTAAATAAGGTCCAGAAACAGGGAAGTCTGTGCTCTGTGCTGTTTTGCCGGAATTTAGAGATTCGACAGGATTGAATTCCAAGAAATGAGATCTGTTCGTACATTTGTAGGAATTGATTTTCCTGATGAATTGAAAAATCAGATATTGGAGGTTCAGCGCTCCCTGATTGAAAACATAAATAGAAAAATAAGCGGCATTCAATGGACTCCGCTGGAGCGTTTACACCTGACTGTGTTTTTTCTTGGCCAGACACCTGTTTCCAGACTCGTCGATATCAGGATGGCGTTGGCAGATATAACGAATAATTGTGAACCATTTGAATTGAAGTTTGAAAGACCGGGAACATTTCCAGCAACTGGGAGACCGAGAATTGTGTTTTTAAATGTGGCGGATACGTCAGGAATTTTACATGAGTTGAACGATAAGGTCAGTAACGTGTTAGCAGGTTTTGGGTATGAAAGACCAAAAACACATTTTCACCCGCACGTCACGCTGGGCAGAATGCGTCGCGGCAGGGAAAACAGGCAAAATGCGGATATTGTAGAAATATTGAGAACCACCAACTTGACTGTTCCGCCCCCAAGCTTTATTGATGAGTTGACATTTTTTCAAAGTGTGCCAAATTGGGATGGACCACGTTATGAGCCTCTTGCGAGATTCCTTCTTCAGGTAAAACCGGAATTTCCGTTTTGAGCAAACAGCCCCAGCAGCCGATCCCGAGCTAGTGCTCGGAGCACCCAGGTTCAGCAACGGGGATTGTCCCATGCGTAAAGGCGGAGGCTGTGACTTCGGACTTGGGACTTGGAACTCGGGATTTTGAGTCGGATCTGTCCGACCTGTCTGACGAGCCCGACTTGTCCGACCTGTCTGACAGCCTAGCAACCACCCATCAGCCACGGCAGTTTGCGGCTTGCCGTGAGATCGTACACGTTCACAGCGGAGCGGTACACGTTTCCTGTACACGAACATGAAAATGGAACTCGACCATGAGAAACAGGATGTTTCCCTCGGTGAAATCGTGTAC
>JAAZFF010000463.1 GCA_012511845.1 Lentisphaerota bacterium | reverse complement strand
TTCACACGTAGCAGCATGATAATCCTCAACCATACGCATAGTGCTAAAACGCCTCAATGACATCTTGATGGACGCCTTCATCATGGCAATCCACCGGACGGGAAGCTCCCCGAAAGGTCTGTCATAAAATGTTGGGATAATCTCGGATTCCAGCAGATTATACAAAGCCTGGGCGTCGGATTGATCATGAATATCAATGCTGTGATAGTCACCATTCGTGCCTATCGCCCAGCCGCATTCCCTGCTGTATCCTTCCGGCCACCAGCCATCAAGTGACGAAACATGTATCGCCCCATTCATGCACGCCTTCATGCCGGACGTGCCTGATGCTTCATTCGGACGACGCGGAGTGTTCAACCACACATCTACGCCGCGCACAAGCCGACGTGCGATACGGATATTATAATTTTCGAGAAACACAATGCGCCCCTTCAACTCAGGATCTTTGGAAAAGCGGACAACTTCCTGAATGAACCGCTTGCCTTCCTCATCAGCAGGATGCGCCTTGCCGGCAAAGACAATCTGCACAGGGCGTGATGGATTTAAAAGAATACGCTTTAAACGTGCCGGATCAGAAAAAAGCAATGTAGCCCGCTTATATGTGGCAAAACGCCTTGCAAATCCAATCGTCAATGCGTCTTTGTCCAACACATTGCGGACAGCCGCAAGCTCCTCGAAGGAGTCGTTACGTATCATGCAGCAACGCTCCAGATGTTCCCTTGCCACTCGGATCATATGCGACCTTGCCGCCTCATGAACACGCCACAGATCCTCATCTCGTATATGATCTATTTTGTCAATTTGACTTTGAGTAATAGGATGTTTGTCCCAATTAGTGCCCAGCACGCTGGAAAACAACTTGTTGTTATCCGAAGAAAGCCATGTCGGCACGTGTACACCATTCGTAATGTGTCCGATAGGAACTTCCGAAATCGGGAAGTCCGGCCAGAGATGCTTCCACATATCACGTTCAACTACTCCATGCAGCTCTGACACACCGTTGGAGTACTCCGAACAATGCAAACCAAGAATTGTCATGGAAAGCTCGTTTGTCTTTGTATCACCGGGCGCCCTGCCCATCGCCATGGCAACGCTCGCCGACACACCGCCTTCAGCTTCTATTGCCTTCAGATGCGGATACAAAAGCCCCAAATCAAACGTCTCATTACCTGCCGGCACAGGTGTATGTGTCGTAAAAACACTCGTGCTGTGCACAAACTCATATGCCTCATCAAGTGAAAGCCCGCTACTCATAGCCATGGCAATGCGTTCCAATCCCAGAAATGCCGCGTGTCCCTCATTCATGTGACTCACTGCAACTTCATAGCCCATTGCTTCCAGGGCACGCATACCGCCTATGCCCAAAAGTATTTCCTGGCGCAACCGGTTCAGTTTATCCCCACCGTACAAACGGCCGGAAACCTCCCGGAACTCCGCTTTGTTTTCCGGCAAATTGGTATCCAGCAAAAACAGGGGAATGCGCCCTACATCAAGACGCCACACCGTTGCTTTAAGTTTCCCTTCAGGAAGGGGAACGGAAATTTTTATCTGATTGCGGTTGTCATCGTAAACCGGACTTACCGGCATAGTATGAACATCATTTTCGGGATAATACTCTATCTGATACCCATTGCTGTCCAGTTTTTGTTCAAAATAACCCTCACGGTATAAAATCCCGATAGCGCAAATAGGAAGATCCAGATCTGAAGCCGCCTTGAGATGATCACCCGCCAGTATACCCAGCCCCCCTGAATAAATATGAATGCTTTCCTGAAGCCCGAACTCCATCGAAAAATAAGCAATACAACGGCGAGGCGCATTTATATCTTCCCAGTGACTTGAAGTCAGTACCTCTTCATTGTACTGCATCTCAACAGACTTCATCTGAGACAAAAAGGAAGTATCTTCAGCAAGCTCTTCAAGTCTTTCCTGAGGTACGGAAGCAAGCATCTCAACAGGATTGAAATTCGTGCTGCGAAGAAGCTCTGGATCTATACGGCGAAACAGCGAGGATGCCTCGGCATTCCACGACCACCACACGTTGTTAGCAAGAACCTGCAAAAATGACAACTTCTCAGGCACTTTCGGTAAAACAGTAAAACTTTTAAAACGTTCCATCTATATCCTCTCTACACAATTATAATGTGGCATTATCTTAACAAAAACAGGAAATAACGGCAATCTCGAACTGCGAACTGTCCGCCCAGCCCGACATGCATAATACACAGCATCCCGGGAATTTCCTGCAAGCTTCAATATTGATGTTGATGTTTTTATTGCGTATAATGACTTCATAAAATCTATCTGAAAAAGAGGACCCGTTATGAACGATAATAAAGTAAAAATCGCATTTGCCGGTGTAGGTAATATGGGGCAGGCGGCGCACTTGAAAAACTATGCTTCTCTACCCGATTGCGAGGTGGTAGCGCTTTCCGAACTTCGAGAAGATCTCAGAAACAAGGTTGCCACGAAATACGGAGTCCCCAAAACGTATGCCAGTATTGAAGAAATGGTCGCCGCCGGTGGTTTTGATGCGATTGTGGCAGCTCAACCCTTTTCACGCCACGGCACTTTGATGCCCGAACTTCTCAAGGCAAAAGTTCCGGTTTTAACTGAAAAACCTCTTGCCGCTTCAATTGAAGCAGGTGAAGGCATCCTGAAAGCCCTGGCGGAATCAGGAACATGGCACATGGTCGGCTACAACAAGCGAAGCGACCCGGCAACAATGTATGTCAAAGAAGAAATCAACCGGCTCAAAGAGACTGAGGAGCTCGGACCGATGACGTATATCCGGATAAGTATGCCGGCAGGAGACTGGATATCGGGCGGATTTTTTGACATGATTTCATCCAGCGAACCGTATGGAAGCGGAGTTCTGGAATGGGACCCCCCGGCGTCAGATATGGATGAGGAAACTTTTAAAAAGTACGAGGCTTTCGTCAACTACTACATCCATCAGATCAACCTGATGCGCCACTTGCTCGGAGAACCGTACCAGATTACATACGCCGACAAATCGGGCGTATTTCTCTCCGGACAAAGCGAAAGCAATATTGCATGTACGCTTGAAATGTCGCCATATACTACGAACCTGGATTGGCAGGAATGCGCATTTGTCTGCTTCCAGAAAGGCTGGATTAAACTCGAGCTGCCCGCACCTCTTGCAATAAATAGAGCCGGCAGAGTAACTATTTTCAGCGATCCCGGAGAGGGCGCAGTACCGCAGACGATCATGCCGCAAATGCCGCCTGTGCATTCCATGCGGCAACAGGCTATAAACTTCATACGCGCAGTCAAGGGCGAAATCAAGCCGCTGTGCGAGGCAGCCGAAGCGCTTGAAGACCTTAAGCTTTCAAGAGATTATATCCGGCTGCTGACAGGAAAGTAACTGTCTGCTCCTGTCAGGCAGTTGCCGCAGGTTCAAAGATAGCATCCTCCATCATTGATGGCGTTATAGAGCGCATGCATTCAAGGGTACCCCTGGGGCAGACTCGCTTGTGGCAGGGTGTACACCCTGCCGCACGCAGTACGGTATGTTTCTTTCCATACGGTCCCGTTCGTTCCGGCAGTGTGGGTCCGAATGGCACAACGCATCTGGTGCCAAGTGCAGCTCCCATGTGCATGGGTCCCGAATCATTTGATACGAGTACTTCGCACTTTGAAAGAACTCCCATAGATTCTATAAGCGAATGCTCTCCACAGAAGTTTAATGCAGATACCCCCGCTGTAGAAATTATGTAATCAGCCACCTCCCGATCGGCTCGACCTCCAATCAGACATACACGAGCGTCGTGATTGCCGGCGAGGCTTTTCAGCAATTCAGCAAAATATTCTTTCGGCCAATTCTTGCTTTCCCATCGTGAAACGGGTGCCAGCGCAATAAGGGGTCCTCTGTAGGGAAGCTTTTTCGCTAACAATTCAATATCTATGTCGGGAACGCTAAGAGGAAAACATGGCTCGTCCGGATACTTGAGTTTAAGGTGTGTAACAATATCAAGGCATTCCTCAACGGCATGCCTGTTTTTATTCTTTTTGCCGGTTACTTCGGTATAAAAAATTTGTGCCCCCTCTCTCGTAAAAGAAGGACCTATGCGACGGGAAGTGCAGGCTGTGCGTGCCACAATACCGCTTTTTATCAACCCCTGAAAATCCACAACCATTTCATAAATACCGGAGGAGCGAAGATTGCGAAGAGCGTTTATGTACGCTTTTTTAAGCGTCGGTCGCGGAATGGGTATTACTTTGTCAACACAGGAAAAGCAGTGCACCAGATCAGCAAACTCCGGTTGCACTGCCCAGTGAATTTTTGCTCCCAGTTGGTTTTTAAGTTCCGCCACTGCAGGCAGTGCATGCAGAACATCCCCCAGGGAGCTAAGTTTTATAACAAGTATCTGCCTTTCCTCAGCCATAAACGGAGCCGAGAAACTCGCATGCGCGGTAATCATCTCCGCCGAATCTGCTCCAGAGCGTCGGACGGAAAATATCCTCTTTGCTTATGTTGTGCATATCAACGGGGATACGCAGCATTGAGTTGAATGTAATGAAATCAGCACCGATGAGCCCAAGGCTGTTGCCATCATGGTTGGGACCGATTTCATTCATGTACTCGAATGACGTCATATCACGCGGAGCCCATGCGCTCTCAGGCCATGTGGGATCTGTGCGCTCTGAAATCATATCGCCGACGTTTTTCGGCAGACCTACTGTTTCGCCCTCAACCACGGAGCATGTCACCATTTCTCCAACCATGTTGTAACGGTAAGCCGTCATGGGCAAGCCGCCGGGGGAACGGAAGTGGCTGGAAAGCCCGTCTCCGGGGAAGTACGTCAATGCCGCAGCCATGTAAGTCGTATTTTCCTTAATAGCCTTTATTGCCTTCTCCTGCAAATCAGGATTCTCGCGCAATTTTGCCATCAGCTTCTGGATAGGTGTTGATTTCGGCATTCCGCAGATTTCATACAGGTCTACAGCGTACTCAAGCGCCGCCGCTCCGGAATTGCGTTTATCTATAATACCACGCGGACATATGCCGCTCACATCTACCCCGCTCGCCTTCTTGATGCTTTCTGCAGTCCAGTTTGTGCGTATGTCGGCAAAGAGCTGTGACATACCTCCGGAGAGAATATTGGCAATTGCCATGCCGATACCGTTTTTCGAGTCGTTTTCCGTTGCAACCGTCATCGCTGAACGGAAACCGTTCCAGTCAAACAGTGAATTGAGAACAGACTCAGCTGTATCAAAGTTCGGATGTCCGTCAGTCCACTGACGCTGTCCCTGCGTTCCGGCAACGAGAGCATTATAACCTTGTGCCCATTCAACATTGCGTGATGCAAGATTGGCGTTGCCCCTCATCAGATCTTTTACAATCACGCCGAGGCGGCAGCTTTGCATTAACAGCTCATCGGGAGGCAACGGGCGCTCGCCCTGACCGAAATCAAACTTGAACGAAGCCTTCATCCATTCGAATGCCCTGCGCACTTCATCATCATCATAGAATTTGACGTTTAGGCGTGTATTGAATCCGCACATATCAAATGAAGCTGACCCCAGTCCAAAAATATCGAGCAAAGCATTTCTACGCAGATCTGAACCGATTATTCCCATCGACACTCCGCCGATACTCAGATAGTTTTTGCCGCGAATGTAGCCTACTGCCGTGGCACAGCGGGCAAACCGCAACAAGCGCTCAGAAACAAAGTCACAAATCGGACCTTCCTCGTCCTCAATTTCAGGACTGTAAATGGAGAAGATAGGTTTCTTTTTCTCATCCATTGCAGCGCAGAATGCCTTTAGCCACACGGCACCGGGACGATCCGTGGCGTTCAGACCCCATGCCGCCTGCTGCCATTCTGATGAACCTATCCCCTGACAGGCAGACATCAACTCATCACTGTAACACCATGAACGTGCAACCCATATGTTGGCGCATACGTTTTCCCTGGCAAAGGCAGCCTGGGCTATAGCACCTGAGCGTGCGCCATAAACTATTTCCGGAGCCACAACAACGCGTACGGGACGCCCGTCCGGCAGTACAACGTTTTCAGATATCAGGTTATAAACCTTTTCTGCCATCCTCCATGTTTTCTCGGAGTTAGCTTCAAACGCTCCTACGCGTCCGTCCGCTACGGGAGTAATTGCGATTGTTGGAGTATGTCCAATCAAATCTTCATCAAAAACTTTAAATTCACGCTCTCCCGCCGCAAGTTTTGCGAAATCCGGTTTACAGTAGTCCTTCATTTTTTGCTCCTTCTTTAAGAAAATGATCCGATTAAGTCGTTATTAAAAACTGCTATAAATGTACCAAAATTAACTCATCTTCTCAAGTTTTGAATCATGATAAATCGACTGCCTCAACAGATGCACTGTTCATTTTTTCAGATCTGCCTCATACTTTGCAAGAAATGCATGCTGCGCCTTGCGGAGTTTTACGCCGGGGCGCGCCGAACGGATAAGTTCCTCAGCCTGTGGCAGAGTCCCCACTCTCCCACTGCGGAGCAGATAGGCAGCAGTGAAAAAACCGCTGCGGCCATGCCCCTGGGCGCAATGGATGAAGATATTGCCTTCAGGAAGGGAATCTATACACTCGCAAAGTTCCTCAATTCCCCTTGTAGAGGCTTCGAGGATCGGAAAGGAAATATACTTCAACTTTTCTGATGATGAGTTTCGCAAAAAGGCTGCTGATGCAAACTCTGCAGCAAGATCCACACAAACAGACGCTTCTTCCGGCAAATGAGAAGCACAAGAAGGGCGTCGGCCGATCCAGACTCCATCGCAAATTTTGTCGTACCTGTTCTCCCGGCTTAATAGTGAGATAGCAGCCTGCCTTAACCACAAGGTGAATATGTATGGAAACATTACCAGGATTCCGGATGTTCCGATGCGTCCATCGGAACTTTTTCCAAAGCTGGTGGAGTCGTTGTCACGATATGCAGCATGCAGCACTCCTGCCACACCCATTGCCCACAATAGTATTATTCCTGCGGCATACCATATTATCCCATCAGTCTTGCCTCTGAACAGGGAGAGGAGACCGAATGAGCCGGTTAACATCATCAGAAAACCATAGAGTGATGCAAGATGAGTGGCAGCAGTGTTGTTTTTTTCAGTCATTTTACAAATTTGTCTTATGAGCCTCATGTTTTATCAGACAGAAATAATATTAGCATATATTGCGGCAAGCCATCCCGCTGAAAGTATGACCCAAATTATGGTTCCGTGCAGTATGGGGGCAAATCCCAGTTCCCGGATTTTGCCCAGACTTACGTTTGAACCGATTATAAAGAGTGTTGTCACGAGAAGGTATTTGGACATGTTTCCAATCGTTTTTCCGGCAGGGACAAGCTCTGGAATGAACGAGACTAAAGTTGCGGCAAGAATAAAGCAGGGAATAAACCAGGGAATTTTTATTCTGCTCTTTGTATCCGGCTTTCCCCTCCTGTTTACAACTAGAGAGACAATAAAGGCGACTGGCACTATCCAGAGGGCGCGAGCCAGCTTGACCGTGGTAGCAACTTCAAGGGCGCGGTCACCATACTGAACGGAGGCACCCACAACAGAGCTTGTATCGTGTATCGCCACAGCGGACCAGAGTCCGAATTGATCCTCCGACAGTCCGATATAATGTCCGATGGTAGGGAATACAAGCAGAGCCACGGCGTTAAGTATAAAAACGACTGCGGTAGAAATCGCAACGTTGTACGCTTTGGCATTCAGAACAGGTGCAACCGCGGCGATCGCGCTCCCTCCGCAAATAGCTGTACCCGAAGAAATAAGAAGGTAAGAGTCATGTTCCAGCTTGAGCAGCCGCCCCAATACGATACCCATAGCAAAGGCGGCTGCTATACCGACAGCCGTATACCCGAAACTGCTTATGCCGGTTTCTGCAATTTTTCTTATTTCAAGACCAAATCCCATCATCACGATTGCAGTGCCAAGGAGTGGAGACGCCATTTTACCTGTTCGGGCAGAGAAAGGGTTTCCTAAAACTACTGTAAAAAGAATCCCTCCGATTATCGCCAGCCCTGGAGCGAGATTCCGTGCCGGCTTAAACTGCCATGGAAGCACAAAAAAAGATATACAAAGCAGGATGTATAGAAATTTCAAACAAAGGTTTTTGCTCATACAGCAGAAAAGTATATCAAATACTATAAACAATGAAACACTGTTATTTCTCCGCAAACGCCGCAGATCACGTGAGCTAATGTGGCGCAGATATCTCATGCGTTTTTTGCATCTTCTCGAAGGGGGAGCAGTTCCCGAATCGGCAGCCCGGCATTTCCATAGGGTCAATGCGGTCAATAGGGTCAGCCCCTTCCGTGTCTGAAGTCCCGAGCCTGAAGTTAAAATCGATTCCTTCGACAACTCATTAACTCGTCGTTGATAAACAGGTGCAGGTACGGAGCCCAGCGGTCCCAGGCTGTAACCTCAGCGGTGACCTCAGCAACCGGATTTAGGAGCGCTGGAATTAATTATTGAAAAGACTGCCTGCTATTAGCTATAGTTGAATGAAATTGGGCAATTCAAAGAGGAGAAATTCAGATGGATATCAAAACGGAAGCGGAACAGGCAAGATTGGCGTCAATAAAATTGGCATCAACTTCCACAGAGGAACGAAACCGTGCTTTAATTGCAATAGCCGGTGCATTGAAGGAAGAAGCTGCCTCCATCGATGCTGCCAATAAAGCAGATTTGGATGCAGCCGAGAGTTCTGGACTCGCAACACCCTTGCTCAAACGCCTTAAGTTCGATGACGCCAAGCGTATAGACTGTGTTGACGGCATCGAATCGCTGGTAAGCATCACAGACCCTCTTGGCGTTGTGCATAAACGCACTGAGCTTTATCCGGGGCTGGAGCTGACACGTGTTGCATGTCCGATTGGTGTAGTAGGGATAATTTTTGAGTCACGACCGGATGCACTTGTTCAAATTTCGACATTAAGTCTTAAAAGCGGTAATGGCTGTCTGCTCAAGGGCGGCAGCGAGGCACGTCACACAAACAGGCGCCTTTTTGAAATTATAAGCGAAGCGGCTTCTTCGGCAGGGATGCCGGATGGCTGGATACAGCTACTTGAAACACGCGACGATGTAAGCGCAATGCTGGAGCTTGATGAGTACATCGACTTGCTGATACCAAGGGGTTCCAATGAATTCGTGCGCTATATAATGGATAACACACGCATATCAGTGATGGGCCATGCTGATGGAATTTGCCATGTATACATCGACAAGGAATTGAATATCGACATGGCGCTGAACATAGTGGAAGACTCAAAATGTCAATACCCGGCAGTTTGCAACGCAGTGGAAACACTGCTGGTACACAAGGATATTGCAAAGGATTTTCTGCCGGACATGAGAAAACGGCTGCATATGGGCAGAGGAGTAGAACTGAGAGGCTGCGAACGGACATGCGCCATAATTGAGTGCCTGCCCGCAGAAGAATCAGACTGGAAGGAAGAATATCTGGATACAATACTTGCCATCAAGATTGTTGACTCGATTGAAGAAGCAATAACGCATATAAATCGCTATGGCTCCGGGCATACCGATGCAATAGTAACCAGCAATGAAAAAGCGGCTGAAGTGTTTCTGAATACTGTCGACTCCGCTGATGTATTCTGGAATTGCAGCACACGGTTTGCTGATGGCTTCAGGTTTGGTCTCGGCGCAGAGGTTGGCATCAGCACTTCCAAGCTCCATGCCCGGGGACCTGTAGGTCTGGACGGAATGATGAGCTACAAATGGCAGCTTCGCGGCAGCGGGCAAACCGTTGCTCCATTTGCTGACGGTCACATGAAGTTTACTCATGTGGAAAAAGATTTGTAAGACCGGTGTTATACCGGGACACCGCAGACAATACCAATATGAAAAATCAGGCTTTTGCATTTATAAAACCGCATGCCATGAATTCTCAGGCGACGGCAACACATATAGAAGATGTTTTTGAAGATGAAAACATCAGAGTGTCGTTCAGTGAGCGTAAAACCGGCAATGAACTGAAAAAGATAATTGATCGTCACTTTGCACGTATTTCAGATTTTGCATTTGTAAAAAGTATTTCATCACTTGATTTGGGACTGGAGGGTAACGAACTTTTTTTAGACGCATTTGGAGAAAGCTGGGATGATGCTGCGGCTTCCGGCAGAGTTCTCAACAGCAGCGATGCAATGAAGAAGCTTGGCAACATTTCACCTAAAATGCTTTGTACCGAATGGGCACGGTATGGGGCTGTAGAAATTGTGCCCGATTGCTATGTGTCGCACTTTGATGAATATGACCGCTATGTTCTTAACGGGTTTTATCCTATCCGGCGCGAGTCATATACCGGGGACAATGCTGAAGTTCTTGTGATGCTGCTTGATTTCGAGATCGACTGGATGGATTTTAATGAAAACATTGTGGGAAATGACAATCCGGTATCTGCGCATGAAGACTCTATCCGCGGGTATCTATACAACCATGCCGCCGTCCTGGAAATGTTAATCGACTCTATAGACAATATAATTCATATAAGTTCTTCTCCATTTGAAGCGCTATGTGAAAAAATGATTTGGCTTGAGAAAAAACTGTGGTTGCAGGATCCGCTTCTGACATCTGCATCACAATTATCAGGTGTAAAACCTGACAAAATAGCGTCTTGGATTTTCTCACATTTCAAGGATCCGCATATGCGAAATGTTTTGACAGGTAAAAATACTGACCATGTTGCACGTATATTAATTGATAAATTTAACAAAACATCCATGAGCTGAAAATACAGGTTGCGTTCTCATCTGAAAACGATTTTACCAAAAGGCTCTTTTTTACTTGCTTATCATTTTATAAAAGTGTATATGTTCGCTTTGTAGAGCCTCACCTTCCTTATATATGAAGGTGAAAGAGTTAACAAGAACGGACAACAATCCGACAAAAGGAGAAAAGTTATGCCAGTTGCAAAAAAAGCAGCAGTTAAAAAAGCGGCTACAACAAAAAAAACTACAGCGAAAAAAGCTGTAGTTA
>JAAZFF010000052.1 GCA_012511845.1 Lentisphaerota bacterium | reverse complement strand
GTCACTTTGCGGTTGCAAAAAACTGTTAATGGTATAGCAGAAATGAAACCCCCAGGCAACGCCGGCAACAAGGGCAAAGAAAGAGCCGATAAAAGTACCTACGAGGTTAAAGAAAATTGAAAGCAATCCAAAGATTATGAGCGAAGCCACCATATAAATTGGGAAAAAATATGGCGCAAGCAGTACCACCAAGCCTGTACGGGATACCCTGACGCTGCCGCCGTTTTCGTTTACTTTGAAATTGCTGATTTTAGCTCCTTTCAGCAAACCGAAAATCACATGTGTAAGTTCATGCCCGAAAACGTAAGGCTTCATCGGTATGCGCACTGTTACATACAAAATGCAGAACAACAGAAATCCTGTTATAAAATAAAATGCGCCGGAAGATATACTGAAAAAAGCAGTGTCAGGAAAAAATATCTTCAACCTCAGCAACGTTCTGAGCAAAGCTACGGAACATGGCATTAAAAGTAACCCTGTAAAAAATAAAATACAGCGCCCGATTTTTGATGGATAAGCTTGTGAATTATATATTTTTGCCTTTTTTGACTTTGCAGATCTTGAAGTTTTTACATTGTGTTTCTCTGTTCGAACTGTCGTTTTGATGCCGGAAGAGCCGGGAACCTTCGCTTTTTTGTAATTGTTACCTTTTTTTGTTGACTTCGTATGCATATTTAGTCTATTATGCGGCACTTTCAAATCGATTCAGTTTTCAAGAGGATTATCTTAACATGCCGAACACTAAAAGCGCAATCAAACGTGTCAAAACTTCTGAGGTGAAACGCCAGCGCAATGCTGCCAACAAAAGTCGTGTCAACTCTGCAGGTCGCAAATTCATGGATATACTTTCTGCCGGTGATGCAGCATCGCATGAAAAGGCTTTCAGGGAATTCTGTTCGGAAGTGGACAGGGCTGCCAAAGTCGGCGCAATAAGCAAGAATGCTGCTGCGCGGCGCAAGTCTCGTGCATTTGCAAAGCTTGGAGACGCACCTGTAGCATAGTAGCATATATGCATTCAGTTTGACGTTAATTTTATTTACGTAACAGAAAAAGCCCGGCTGATGCCGGGCTTTTTTGTTGCATGAGTTCTTTTTTATCAGAACCCCCATGCACTGACACAGGCATTTATAATTTCCTCTGCAACTTCTTCTGCTGCAAAAGGCAGGCATCTCTGACGTGCTGTGATCGTATCCGTGCCACGCAAGAAAGTTTTATCTCCTTCGAAAACTCTCTGCACGATTATCGCTTTGGAAGGATCCGGGGCATTCAGACTTGCAAATGTAACATTTGCCGTTAACACCATTCTGTATTCCTCTGAAAGACTTGATTCACGGCTGCTATACCTGATCGAATCCTGCTTATATCCTACTACAGTAACTTCGAGTTTTGTAGAGGCATTCTCCTCTGAAACTATTCTTAAAGTCCCCTCTCTTTGAATTTCTTTGGTGAGTGCACGCATCACTTCAATTTCAACTCCGGGCTGACCTGATTCATTTCGAACGTTAGGCACGTAAACATCACGAAGCGATGGATCCAGAGTTGTTCCCAATTTATAATTGGCACATCCGGATATGGAAGCGAATATAAAGATTGAAATTGAAAATATTGCTAATCGTTTTAAATTGTCCGCTATTTTATGCATTATACTTCCTGTCTATTTATTTAAATCAAATCTATTCTGACCGCATTTCAGCTTTTATCTGAGAGATGCGTTTTTTTGCTGTTTCCGTTTGTTTTGATGCCGGGAATTTTTCAATAAACTCTGTATAGGCTACTATGGCTGCCTCCGGATTCATCCTTATTTCATCGTAAAACCTTGCTTTTTCAAAATTCATGGCTGCAAGTTTCTGCGAAACCTCGGCAATCCTTGCTGAGGCTTCGTTGTGCATGGGGTTATCCGGATCTGCCATTGTTGCCTTCCGGAGAGCTGCCAGAGCATTATTCATGGTACGTTCATCGCGAGCATATTTTTTAGAAACTTCATATCTGCAAAATCCGGCACGGTAAAGTGCATCATTCTTAAATTTGCTGAAAGGGTACCTTGCAGCAAGAGCTTCGTACGCAGGTATGGCATCCAGGTATTCACGCTGATCTTCATAACACAGTGCGGCATACATGGCGCACTCCGAAGCGCGTTTCCACTCCGGTGCATTATCAATTATCTTTTCATACATGCTTGTTATGATTTTAAAACTTGGTGTTGAAAAAAAACCGCCTTTTTCCAACTTCCCGCGCATCACATTTGCTATTTCGAATTGCGATTCTATAATACTTTCGTATGCAAGATAATCACCTGTATGCACACCTGAATAATTTTCAATAAAATACTGATATTCCTTAAATGCTTGAGGATATTTGCGTTCTTTTACGAGCATTACAGCAACACCTATTTGTGCATCAGCCGCCTCTTTGGAAGATCCCCATTCATGAACAAGCGCATTATATGCTTTTCGGGCTGATTTAAACTTCCCGGCTTTCTCAAGTGACTGCGCATGCGCGTACTGTGCTGCCGAGTTTTTTTTCGATGGCTTGCCGAATATAAACCTCTGCTCTTTGAACACCGGTGCATCAGCCTCCCCCCTTTCACTCGCCCTCCACGATTGCTCAGAAACGTGCCCTGACGCAGGCCGGGAAGATGGTGCAGAGCGACCATAAACATTGCTTGCAACGGGAATAAAGAGGAATATAATTAATGTGACAAGCAGAATACTGACATCGGCTCCGGATTTATTTTTTATTGATTTAACGAATACGTTTTTCATATACTGATTGGTTCAGGGCTCACAATGATTTATCTTTGAATGAGTTTTCTCACAAACTGATTTCGCCCGTTTCAAATGGGTAGATTACCAAAAATACGTAAGATTTTAAACATGAAAAAGGTACTTATACCAACAAAATTAGACAAAATTGCTTCCGACATCCTTGTGGCTAACGGCAATTATAATGTCCTGCAAGATCATGAAGCTTCCCTGCTTGAGCTTGCTTCCAAACATCCCGACACTTACGCCCTTATTGTTAGAAGTGAAAAAATCACTTCAGAAGTGCTCGACGCCTTCCCATCTCTTAAAGTGGTAATACGTGCCGGTGCAGGTTATGATAACATTGATACGAAAGCCGCACGCAAGCGTGATATAGATGTAATGAATACTCCGGGCGCAAATGCAAACGCCGTGGCGGAAGAAGTAATTGCACTGATGCTGGCAAATGCGCGTCATATCATAGCTGCTGATGCTTCAACCAGAGCCGGAAAATGGGAGAAAAACAAATTTATGGGCACCGAGCTTACCGGTAAAACTGTCGGGATCGTAGGACTCGGAAACATCGGCAGACTTGTGGCAAGGCGACTCGCCGGTTTTGAATGCAGGCTTTTGGGATTCGACCCCCTGGTGCCGGCAGAGCGTGCCAATCAGTTCGGCATCAAAAGCGTAAGTCTGGAAACAATTTTCCGTGAATCCGACTATATATCCCTGCATATACCGGAGAATAACGACACACGCGGCTGCGTAAATGCTCAATTGCTCTCCCTGATGAAACCGGGTGCAACACTGATAAACTGTGCACGGGCAGGTATAATTGTTGAAGAAGACCTTCGTGCTGTAAAAGCAGAAAAAGGCATTTTCTACCTCAATGATGTTTACGAAAAAGATGCAGAAGGGTTGAAGACCATTTCTGATTGCTGCGATATCATGATGCCGCACCTCGGCGCAAGCACTCGCGAAGCTAACGAAACGGCTGCAAGACGTTCTGCGGAGCAACTGGTGGATTTCGATGAAAAAGGAATCACTAGTTTTATAGTAAACCGTGACATACCCCAGGATCTCGACCCCTCGTACTGCGATCTTGCCTGTACACTTGCAGCGCTGGCTAGAGGTTTGCTGGGTAAATCAACCATAATTAATCGAATAGAAACAAGCTTTTATGGACATCTGGCTCCGTATGAACACTGGCTGATGCTGTCTCTTCTCAGCGGTATATGGGACGATATAGATCGCTCTACCGACTATGATCTGGCAATGAAATGGCTCGCAGATAACGGTGTAACGTACGTCAACAGGGAAGTTGATCCGAGAAAACCGTTCGACAATTCCATGACTATTGACCTTTTTGGAGTGAATCAGAAAAACAAAATTATCAAATCAAGTGTGAGGGGTACTGTCGGAGAGCACCACAAGATGATTGCACGAATAAATGAATTTGATCGTCTTTACTGGGTACCCACAACTGAAGCAGTATTCTTCGAGTATAAAGATCGCCCCGGCGTAATCGGAAAAATCGGGAAAATGCTTGCTGATTCCGGCATAAACATAGAAGATATGCGCAACCCGCATAATGAAGAAACCGGCAGGTCTCTGGCAATACTCAGCCTGAATAAACAGGTCGGAAACGCCTTGCTCAGATCTATTGCCGACGCTATTGAGGCAGATACTGCCCACAGCGTAACTCTTCCTTAAAAGTTGCCTCCTGGAAAAATGCGAAGAACAGTTTTAAAAGATATAGCCGACAAAGTCGGCTGCTCTATTGCTGTAGTATCTTACGTTGTTAACAATTCAGCCGGAAACATTTCTTGCAGTCCGGAACTGCGTGAACATATCTTAAGTGTAGCCGAAGAACTTGAGTACACGCAGCATTATGCAAGCAGGGCACTGAAAAAACAGCGTTCATACAATATAGGAATTTATATTCCTGAATACACAGTATTTGATGCAGCTTTCAACAGGGAAAGAGAAATCATCTCCGGTGCAGAATCAGTCTGTGACAAATCATCATATGAGCTGGTAGTTATAATGGACGACAATGACAGTCCTGATATCAAGTGTAATTTAAAATTCAATTCTCACCGGATTGACGGTCTTATAGCCCTTCATGCCAACAACAATTCAGGCTGGATCGAACGTCTTGCCGCTTCGGATAAAAACATAGTTGCTGTAAACTACTACGGCTCTGCCGGTGTGGACGTTGTGAATTTTGATCAGGTTGAGGCATCACGACTTGCTGTACTTGAACTTGCAAAATTTTCGCATAGGCGAATTGGCTGCATAGGCTCTCCAGGAAACATGTCCGGAGAAGATTCTGCCCTTCGCCTTGAAGGTTTTAAAAAGGCATTTACTGAAATCGGGTTGCATATAGATCCCTCGATGATATTTATGCCGGATGGCAACCTTGACTTGCATCAGTCGGCAGCAAACATAGCTTCACGAATAATGGCGATGCCTCCTGAGCAAAGACCTACTGCTATCATTGGTTTCTCGGAAACTTCCCTGCTGCTCGTTCTAAATGAGCTCGTTTTAAACGGCATCAGAATGCCTGAAGATATTTCCATGATCGGTATTGATGACAGTCCGTTATGTCAGTTTTTCTCACCGGAACTTTCCTGCGTAAAGCAACCTTTTCGGAAACTTGGAATGTTTGCTGCCGAGCGCGCCATAAAGATAGCAGAAGAACGATTCGAAAATCGGCTGCGTAAAAAAGAACATGAACACACCGCACGCATTGTCGAACCGGAACTGGTATTGCGTGATTCCATTGCAGCCGCAGGCAAATAAGAACCACAGACAAACGCTAATGGACACAGATAGAGGGCGGCCTCGCCGCTGCCATGATGCGAGTACGGAGCCTCGCGGTCCCAGTGCTCAGCAGCCACATAGCAAACGGGCACAGACCGAAATGTTCGAGCTACAATCTGCAGAACATAAGCTCTGCGCCCGGCTTGCCCCGATGTAGGATTCGAAGCCGGGTGAGCGTCTCCCTACACTCTCTCTCCTCCCGACGAGTCAGAACGGTTTCGAGGTCGCGAAACAGGCGAATTTACCTGATTTTTGTAAAGTGTTGTGTTTAACTTTTCGACTTCAACCACTGGAATTAAATCACTTTATGACAAACTTTACAGAGCTCAAAGAATGGGATGTAATCCGCAACAGTTTTGAAGTTGCGGGAGGTTTGAATCTCCGTCAGGCTTTCAAGGATGACCCTGATCGTGCCAAAAACATGACAGTAGAGGCGGCAGGTCTGGTGCTTGATTATTCCAAAAACCTTGTTACATCTGAAATGATGAGTGATTTGTGCAATATGGCACGGGCATGCGGATTGCAGGAAGCCATTTCAGCAATGTTTTCCGGAGAAAGAATAAACAGGACAGAGGACCGCCCGGTTTTGCACACGGCTTTGAGAAACCGTTCGGGAAAACCTGTTTTAGTTGATGGAGAAGATGTGATACCGGCAGTTAAGGCAGTCCTTGAAAAAATGGCAACCTTTTCTGAGAAAGTCCGTTCAGGAGAGTGGAAAGGCTTTACCGGTAAACGGATCAAAAATATTGTGAATATCGGAATAGGCGGTTCAGATCTGGGACCTGCCATGGCAGTGCAGGCACTTCAACCATTTGCAGACAGGAATCTCCGATTTGAGTTTGTTTCCAATATTGATGCCACACATTTTGTTGAAGCGACTTTCGGCATGGATCCTGAAGAAACACTTTTTATTATCGCTTCAAAAACGTTTACAACACTTGAGACCATGACGAACGGGCGAACGGCAAGAGCCTGGTTGCTTGACTCCCTCAAGGATGAAAAGGCTGTCGCCAACCATTTTGCAGCTGTATCGACAAATGCGGACGAAGTGGCAAAGTTTGGAATTGATACAGCCAACATGTTCGAATTCTGGGACTGGGTAGGAGGTCGCTACTCCCTGCCCTCTGCGATTGGGCTTCCGCTGATGCTGGCAATCGGGGCTGATCATTTTAATGCGATGCTTGACGGCTTTTTCGCCATGGACAGCCACTTTGCCCAAACACCTTTTGAGCAGAATATGCCTGTAATAATAGCTCTGCTTGGCATTGTATACAATAATCTCCATGGCGCGCAATCTTATGCGGTTTTGCCTTATGATCAGTATCTCGCACGCTTCCCTGCCTACCTCCAACAGCTCGATATGGAGAGTAACGGAAAATACATCGATAAACAGGGTAACCGTGTTAAAATTCAAACCGGTCCTGACGTCTGGGGAGAACCCGGAACGAACGGGCAGCACGCCTTTTATCAGGTGATCCATCAGGGAACGAAGCTGATACCGGCAGATTTTATAGGTTTCTGCAAATCTCATAACGAAACAGGAACGCATCATGACAACCTTATGTCGAACTTCTTTGCGCAGACAGAGGCTCTGGCATTCGGAAAAACTATAGAAGAAGTACGTGAAGAGGGTGTTCCGGAAGAACTCGTTCCTCACAAAGTTTTTGAAGGTAACCGGCCTACCAATACGATAATGGCAGATGAACTGACTCCTGCTGTTTTCGGAGCATTGGTAGCCCTTTATGAACACAAGATTTTTGCACAAGGTGTAATCTGGAATATTTTTTCATTTGACCAGTGGGGGGTCAGCTCGGAAAAGATTTGGCTTCTAAAATCTATCCCGAGCTAGTTTCTGAGCTTCCTCCTGATTCAGGCAACCATGATGCATCAACAAATGCGCTGATTTCTCGCTATCGAAAAGCGAGAGGGCGCAACGTCTGACATATCACAATTTAAACGGAGCTCGACAACACAATAACGGAGAGGAACAATGCACGATATCAGTATAGCGGTGGCAGTGTATAATGAAGAGGAGAGTTTGCCGTTCCTTTGTGACAAACTCCATGCGGTAATGTCCAAGCTCGGCAAAACGTATGAAATTGTTCTTGTCGATGACGGCTCTACAGACACCTCTTGGGATGTCATGAACGACATGGCAGAAAAATACCCGAATTTAAAACTGGTGCGATTCAGACGAAATTACGGCCAGACAGCAGCGATGAGTGCAGGAATAAATGAATCCGACGGTGCAATCCTTATTACTCTCGATGCAGACCTGCAAAATGATCCCGCAGATATTCCAGCGCTTCTTGAAAAACTTGATGAAGGTGAAGGGTACGATGTAGTCAGCGGCTGGAGAAAAGACAGACAGGACACTTTTATAAACCGAAAACTCCCATCGATGATTGCAAACAGGCTGATAGGGCACCTTACCGGAGTAAAGCTCCATGACTATGGCTGTTCTCTGAAAGCGTATCGAAGAGAAATAATTTCCAACGTTCGCCTATATGGTGAAATGCACCGCTTTATTCCGGCTCTATGTCGCTGGGCAGGCGGCACAGTAACAGAAATACCCGTATCGCACCATGCCAGAAAATACGGCAAGTCTAAATATGGAATATCACGCACACTCAGAGTTGTGCTGGATCTTATGACTGTCAAGTTCCTGCTTTCCTACAGCACGCGTCCAATCCAGGTTTTTGGCAAAATAGGAGTACACTTCGGAGCATGGGCAGGATTAATTCTTGGCATTGTGGGACTCGAAGCTATGCTGGGAGCAACAGGTGCTATAAATGTTCCCTGGTGGGGAGAGGAGTTGCTCATTAAGCGTCCATTCTGGATAATGACCCCCCTGATGTTCCTGGGATTTTCAATTCAATTTATAGTACTGGGGCTTTTAGCAGAGCTAACCACAAGAACATATCATGAATCTCAGGATAAACAAATCTACAACATAAAGACAATTGTAACATCCCCTAAATCTGAATAAATGAACACGAAAACGGACACACCTTCAGATGCCCGAAACGTGGAAACACCAAAAAATCTGAATAAACCTGCAAGCGGCGGCACAAAACATTTCCTGGATCAGGCTGTCAATATGTTCGCTCACCGTTTTAAATGCGATGCGTGTGGTCTTTTTTTGTACGATGAATCCAATCGCACCCTCACATTGCGCGCCGCCTACGGGTATCCTATGTTCGGGAAGGCGTCAATCGTACTAAAAGCCGGCGAGGGACTTATAGGACGATGCCTAGCCGAGCGACGCTCCATTTACACAGAAATGGCTTCGACCATGCGGGGATACGTTCGTCATCATAATTTTCCTGATGATGACCTGCAGACATTTCTCGGTATACCCCTCCTTTACGGTAAAGAGCGCGTCGGGGCAATAATGCTTCAACGTAGAACGGGTGTACCCTTTCTTGCTGAGGAGATAAGCGCAGCCCGCCTGAAAGCAGAAGAACTTGCCACAAGAATGCAGAGCGCCAATGCCATGCTCCTTGTAGAAAACGCAGGAAGACCTCCATTGGAAAGCGGTCCGTTAAATCTGACTGAAGAGACAACATTTAAGGGTTCCGCAGTATCAGACGGCTGGGCAATGGGTAAGGTAAAGGTAATGTCCGCCGCAAATATAAGTGGCTTGCTTGCTGAGAACGCAGCCGATTATCCCGAACCGATTCGCTCGCTTAGCGAAGCAATATCCATTGTTGAAGAACGTTTCAGACAAATTTCCGAGACTCTTGATAAACGCCTGCCCGAGGCAGCGTCAATGATTTTTGAAACTGAAATAATGATGATGCATGATGAGAATTATATCGGAAAGATAGAAAAACTCATCGAAAGCGGAACGCCTGTTACGAAAGCAGTCGCTATCGTCAGCAACGAATTTATAAGATTTTTCAGGAAGAGTGAAACAGAATATATTCGCGAGAAGGCTCACGATATTGAAGATCTGGCGTTGCGCCTCCTTGAAGCTGTAACAACCGACCAGGATTCATTTGGAGAAGACCGTGCTTCCCGCATAATAGTAGCAGAAAAACTGCTGCCCTCTGATGTCCTGCAAATAGCCCAGGGGCATATACTTGGAATCATACTTATTGCGGGGGGAAGTACGGCACACGTGACCTTGCTTGTACGCTCACTCAAAATTCCAATGATAATTTTACCGGTCAGGGATCTGTTGCGGTTACCTGACGGGGAAGTTGCAATTTTAGATTGCTCGGACGAAACAGTCATTGTACATCCTGACAATGCTACCTTGAAAAAATTCGGCAAGCGGAGTCGGGAGGAAGCAAAAAAACGCATTACATATCGAAGTGATTTAAAAGAAACATTCACTAAGGATGGTAGTCGCATATTTTTGAATGCCAATATTAATATAATTTCAGAAATTAACGCTGCGGCAGATGCGAATGCCGAGGGAATCGGACTTTATAGAACTGAAATTCCGTTTATGATGCGTCAGACAATACCGAGCGAAACTGATCAGCAGGCAATTTATACTCGAATAATGGAGCGCATGCCGGATAAACCGATTGTTTTCCGAACTCTTGATGCAGGTGGTGATAAAATCATCCCTTATCTATTTGGAACAAAAGAAGATAATCCTGCCATGGGATTGCGTTCTATACGCTTTACCCTGAAGTATCCCTTTATTCTGGATCAGCAACTCAGGGCACTGCTAAGAGCAATACAAAACAAGAAGCGCACCGATGTTTCGATTATGTTTCCTATGATAACATCGGCGGAGGAGTTCGCTTCGGCGAGGGAGCGTGTTGATATCTGCATGGGTTATATACGTTCAGAATTTGATGGCGAAGAGCTGATAACTCCCCGGGTAGGGTTGATGATAGAAACTCCGGCAGTTATCGGAGTGCTGGATCATCTTTGCAAAACTGCTGACTTCTTCTCTATAGGCACAAACGACTTTATACAGTACATGCTTGCAGTTGACAGAACGAATTCCAACGTTAGCAAAATGTACGTCCCCCACCATCCCGCTGTATTACGGGGTATAAAAACAAGTGTTGAATCTGCACTTAAACATAACGTCCCTATTTCGTTATGCGGTGAAATGGGGCGTGAATCTCACTACATACCCTTCCTTATAGGTATAGGATTGCGGAATCTCAGCCTCGAACCCACTCATATTCCTGCAGCACAGCATCTGATTTCACGACTAAATACAAAGGATTGTGAAGAGTACGCTGCCAAACTTTTATCCCTGAGCTATATTGCAGAGATCGATGAGGCTATAAGTGACTTTACAGCAAAATTTCTTACAAAGCAGCAATCATGAACGCCCTGCTGTGAACAGCAGTACAGGACGCCATTTCGAGTAGAAAATGATAGATGAAAATATAGTATCACTGATCCGGATCATAGCACTTATACTAGCTGTCATGATACACGAAATTTCTCATGGATTTGTGGCACTGCTTTGCGGAGACTCTACTGCCCGTGATGCCGGACGCTTATCCTTGAATCCTATTCGCCACATTGACCCCGTCGGCACAGTTATACTCCCGATAATTTTAACTGTCTTCCGTTCACCTGTATTATTCGGCTGGGCAAAACCTGTACCGATTAATCTGGGCAGGACACGCAACCCGCGCCAGGCTTTCTGGCTGACGGCAATAGCAGGACCGGCATCCAACCTGATCCAGGCACTCATTGGAGTTGCCCTTTACCATTTGAGCGTATCTGAAATAATGCCTTTTTCTCCCACAGTAAATTTATATATAGCTGTTGCTGCTTTTTCTTACATAGCGGTCAACATCATGTTGATGACGTTCAATATGATACCTATTCCACCGCTTGATGGTTCACGGGTCGTTATGGTACTGTTGCCGGAAAAGCTTGCCATACCGTATATGCGACTGGAATGGGTTGGGTTCCTCCTTGTTTTTGTTCTGCTGAATTTTGAATTTACAGGTAAATTTATAAGAGCTGTTGTTGTGGGATTTTTTAAGATATTTAATATAACCTAGTTTTCCAAATATTCTTAAACTACATTCAAAAACAACGCAATGGCGTAAACTTGCACAGATTGGCTTGCGTGTTATGCAGTGAGGCAGAGTGCTTGAGGGGTGTGTTGATGTGGCTTTGCCACAATTGCGCTGGTTACAGACAGGCCCGGCAAGCCCGCCGTGCCAGTGGGTAGTGTGCAGTGGGCAGTGGGCAGTTTTCTTATGCGCCGCAGTTTTCTCACGCAGAGACGCAGAGCTTATGTGCCGCAGACTGTAGCACAGACATTCCTGTCTGTGCCCGCTTGCTTAGAAACTGGTCACTGCCCACTGCCTACTGATTGCTGCCCGAAGGGCTTGGCGACCCGTTTGCGTCATGACTGCCGCTCGGACCGCTACGGAGAGCCGTCCCTACCCTGCGTATCCCGTTGCGCAAAGGTTCAGCAATTTCAAGCCTCTGCGCCGCATTTACGTTTTTGCCCTTCCTTACGCCGACATCCTCAGTGTCTCGCATCCGTCCCCTTCCCGCGAATGCCCAGTGCCTGGTGGGTGAACTGCTCCATACTACTGATAATACAGGGCGTTAGAAGCTAGTTGATGCCAAAAACGAGGCATCGAGGTAAGGTGTTCTAACCTTGGATAGTATACAAAAAAGCTGGAGGCGAATGTTCTCATGAGCCGTGTTGCATTGCCTGCGGTTCGCGGGGACGCTCACCCTCCAAACGGCAGTTTACGGCTTGCCCCGGCGCAGGATTCGAAGCCGGATCGTGCTCATTCGTGGTTCCCGAACCGGCAGTAGGGCGTAAAAAAGCCGCAGAGCGATCACTCTGCGGCCTTCAACTTTAATTTATAAGTATGACTTACGCCAGCATTTCAGCCAAATCTACATCTGCCGTTTGGATCGGCTTAAGATCAAACTTCTCTACGAGTACGTTAAGCACTGCGGGAGAGACAAACGCAGGCAGCGTTGGTCCGAGACGCATGTTTTTGATACCGAGGGAGAGAAGCGTCAGCAGGATACAGACGGCTTTCTGCTCGTACCATGAAAGGACGAGCGTCAATGGCAATTCATTTACTCCACATTCGAATACTTTTGCCAGTGCTACTGCTACCTCAATGGCAGAGAACGCATCATTGCACTGTCCCATATCGAGCAGGCGTGGAATGCCATCGATATCACCAAGTTTGGTCTGCAGGTGATTGAAGCGATATTTTCCACATGCCAGTGTTAGAATCAGCGTGTCTTTCGGTGATTTTTCTACAAACTCGGTGTAGTAATCTCGACCAAGTTTGGCGCCGTCGCAACCGCCTACGAGGAAGATATGTTTAATTTTTCCTTCTTTGACAGCATTGACAACTTTATCTGCTACACCGAGAACGGCGTTATGGCCAAAACCAGTCATCAGGGGATCACCCTCAACCTCATCCTGCCATCCACCCAGTTGAATAGCATGTTCGATCATGGCTGAAAAATCTTTGTATCCTGACTCATCGGCTTCTATGTGTTTGACTCCGGGCCAGCCTACTTCTGCTGTTGTATAAAGGTTGTCAACGTATGTAGGTCTGGGAGGCATGATGCAGTTTGTTGTGTAAAGAACTACACCGGGTATTCCATCAAATTCCTTCTGCTGATTCTGCCACGCTGTACCGAAATTACCTTTCAGGTGCGGATATTTATTTAATTCGGGATATCCGAAAGCGGGAAGCATTTCACCGTGCGTATAAACATTAACGCCCTTGCCTTCTGTCTGCTCAAGCAGCATCTTGAGATCAAGCAGGTCGTGCCCGGTAATAATTACAAATGGACCTTTCTTGTAACCGGTGGCAACCTCTGTTGGAACAGGGTTCCCGTAGGCTTCGGTATTTGCTTCATCAAGAAGTTTCATGCACTTGAGATTTATCTGACCAAACTCCATTATCAAGTCGAGCCAACCTTCTACAGAATGCTCATCACCTGCTGCTTTAAGTCCTTTTTGGAACCATGCAAATACTTCAGGATCCTCTTTTCCAAGGATACGAGCATGATGCGCATAGGCAGCCATGCCTCTCATACCGAAAAGAAGTGTTGAACGAAGGGAAACCACATCTTCATCACCATGGAAAAGATCTTCCGGTTTATATTCTTCCGCTCCTCCATGCTCAGCAACCTTCGCGCGGATTTTGTCACGCATTTTCGTGATGGGAACCGGATCAAAATTCACATTTGTGACGCACATAAACAGGGCATCCATAAAAAGATTTTCGCACTCTTTACATGGTGCGCTATCTTCAAGGGCACGCGCCAGCGTAATCATTGAAGCAGTAATCTCATCTTGCAGGTTTGAAACTTCCGGTTTCTTTCCGCACACGCCCATACGTGTACAGCCTTTACCTCCGGCTGTTTGTTCACATTGGAAACAAAACATTTCACTCATTTGCTAATTCCTTTTTTTGATTTACTTTTGGTGTTGTTATTAAACATAGGATATTATCGTTAAAACGATAATTATTCATCAACTATTTTTCCATCAATGGAAATCGTCACTATCTGCCAGGGAATCATCTTGCCGCTGTTTATCAAAGCTTGCTTTACAGCGTTGGCTATTCCATTGCAGCAAGGCACTTCCATACGCAGAACAGTTACATTGCGAATCTCATTCTGCATCAGTATTGCAGTGAGTTTTTCGGAGTAATCTCCTTCATCAAGCTTGGGGCAGCCAATAAGCGTAACCTTGCCCCGCATAAAACGGTTATGAATATCAGGGTATGAAAACGCCGTGCAGTCCGCCGCAATCAGCAACGCTGCATTATCAAGATATGGAGCCATCGGCGGTACAAGCTTAATCTGAACCGGCCAATTACCCAAAGCAGGTGAAATATTAGCGGAGGAAGCAGATGAGACTTGCTCACCTGTACTGCCCACTGGTGTCATCGCTCTCGCCATTGTGCCTGGGCATCCACCGGCTAGAGGTGACTTCATTGCCTTCTTTCTTGCTTCAGCAGCCATCTCGTCATAGGGCTTGGATTCACGCTCTTCTATTTTTATAGCTCCCGTAGGGCAAGCTGGAAGACAGTCTCCCAAACCGTCACAATATATCTCAGACACAAGCCTCGCCTTGCCGTCCACCATTTTAAGTGCACCTTCCTGACAGGCATTTATGCATAAACCGCAACCTATGCAGAGTTCTTCATCAATTGTCACTATTTTACGTTTCATCTTCTTAACTTATGTATTTTAAAGTTTCCTGATTTTTTGGAGACAAATCCGGGTTGTGCAAATTGGCAACATTTGTATTGTGCGCAACATCAGCAAGCGTTTTATTTTTAAAAAGCTCTACCAAGCCTTCATTATGTTCGCTTAACTTCCGGCGCAGCACACAAGGAGAGTTTTGGCATACTTCCGATTTGAGCATGCAACCATCCGTCGATGTATAACTGCCAGTTGCAACGATAATATCAAGAAGGGTGATTTCTTCCGCCGGTCGAGCGAGTCTTGCCCCTCCCGCTGCTCCCCGTAAAGTTTCCAGTATTCCTGCATGGACCAGTTGTTGAACAACTTTGGCAGAATGTGCATGCGAAAAACCGAGTCGCTTGGCAATAAGCTTTGTTGAATTAAAATTCCCCTCTTCCAGGGCAAGCCATATGCACAGATGAATTGCTATTGAATTTGCTTCAGAAATATTGATTAAACCCAGAGACATGTGAAAATTTTTCCTTGAATTGGCATTAAGGTACCACAATACCTAAATCCGAATCAAGAAGTTTTTTTCTCACCCCGCATACGGAAGCGTCAGGTTTTTCATCCGTGAAAGAATTCTCACTGCCACAACTACAGATATCGTAACAACCTGCAACAGAATATCGTTCACCTGTGCGTAAAACCCGATAGCATACACGGCACCGCCAAGAAGACATGCAACGGCATAAATTTCTTTTTTTTGGAAAATCAACGGAGGTTCCTGTATGAGAACATCACGTATAACACCACCGGCTGTTCCCGTTATTGTTCCCATTATGATAGCTGCAAACATAGACGCCTCCAACCCGAGAGCAACCTTTATACCCGTCATATTGAAGAATGCCAGCCCAAGTGTATCAAAAAGCATGATGGCCTCACCCCACCTTACAACAGAACGGCGGAAGAAAATATAAAACAGCATCGCAACAAATGTAAGTATGAGATATCGCGGTGCAACAAGCCAGAACACAGGAGCGCCAAGCAGAAGATCACGCAAAGTACCGCCGCCCACAGCTGTGGCGAATCCTACAATGAGAGCACCGAATATATCGTACTTTTTCGAAGCAGCCAAACGTACCCCGCTGATCGCAAAAGCAAACGTTCCAAGACCCTCAATCAACTGTGCAAATATTTCATTCGACATTCAAGTAACCTTTCTGCACTTCACTTTACTAAAAAAACGTTGATCCAACAACTTCATTCTCCACTTGGAAGGCTGCTTATGGTATCATTTCAAGGTGCTGTTCGAGCGTACAACAAATGACTTGTATGGAATAAAACATGGAAAAGAAGAAATGTTTGATATATCAAAATTAAACGATCTGTGGATTCCCGAGTTTAACCCGATTCTTGTAGCAGAGTCGAGCGGAGATCTGATTGCAAGGGGATGGCATTGGACGGAAAGGCATCTTCAATGCGTGTGGTGGGACGACAAACTGCGACCTGAGCTGCTTAACTCAGACACGGGCAAAGAAGTAATTGTGAAAGATCCGGGACGCTGGAATCTTGAGGCAGGTCCTGATTTTATTGATGCTGTAATACAGATTGACGGCAAGACAGTCCGCGGAAATGTTGAGATTCACATAAGACCAACCGACTGGAATGCACATCAGCATGGCGAAGACCTGCGCTACGCCGATGTAGTGCTGCATGTAACCTGGTTTCCATCCTTTTCAAAACCTGTTCCACCCCATATAACGAGCGTTTCATTACGCGAAGCGTTGTTGTCTGTACCCGGTTTTTCATTCGACATAATTGATTTAAGTGCTTATCCACATTCCGTCCTGCCGGGAACACCGCGTCCCTGCGGAAAAATTCTATCAAATGTCGGCAGCGCAGATGCTCGGGCTGTTCTTGAATCTGCCGGACTAAATCGCCTTCGCCGCAAATCAGTACAAATGGCTCTGCGCCTGCAGGAAACCGGTAGTCGTACTCAGGTGTTTTACGAAGAATTTATGCGGGCGTTGGGTTATAAGGCAAACTCGGGTGCAATGAGAGCAGTTGCAGAGCAGATGCCGCTCGGCAGGCTCTGTGCGTATGATAACTTTTTGTCAAGATATGCCCTGTTGCTCGGGACTGCAGGATTGCTTCCGCAAAAAAACCAGAAAACCAGAAGTCTGACAAAATATGAGCGCTCGCTATGGGACGAAGCGTGGAAAATGGGTGTTGCCGACTCTCCCCGCCGACCCACATGGCAGTTCTCCGGTGTGCGCCCGCTAAATCACCCGCGCAACCGTCTGGCTGTCGTTGCAATTCTCTTTGACGAACCGCAGAACTTGTTAACTGCTCTCTCACAACTTGCGACGCCAAGCGGCAAAGAGTGGGCAAAGGAAGCCTATGCGACAGTTGCAAAGAAACTGGACGTAGCCAACAAATCAACACTTGACGGCACGGGAATTTTCGCAAAAATCGGAATCCAAAGAATGAATGCAATTTTAATAAATGTTCTTTTGCCGCTGCTGATGGCAGAGGGACGTGCCGATGCGGAAATGTGCCGCTCAATGCCGGCAGAAGCTTCAAATCAGCAAATTCGCGACACTGCTTTCAGGTTGTTTGGACGAGATCATAATCCGGCGATTTACTCAACAAATGGGCTTCGAATGCAGGGCATACTGGAAATTTGCAATGCCTTCTGCCTGTCAACCAAAGCCGTATGCGATGACTGTGCTTTCGCACAGGCTCTCGCAAACACAATAAGACCTGAATGAAAAATGCCGAACAAGAAACATCACAGAAATCCGGATTTGCCCCACGATTAGGTCTTCTGCTGATTTTAACACTGCTTGCCGGATGCATCACTTTTGATCAGGACGGCAACGTTCATTTTTCGCGTCCCGATTTATCTTCAGGACAGGCACTTGTTTCCGAATTGAAGGAACGTATAGCAAACCACGACAACAAGGCTGTCAAAGAATTTATATTCCGGGAGTTCAACACACTTCACGGGGACGATGTGGAAAAGCTGTCGGAAATCCATGCTGCAGTAGCATTTGTCGGAGAGAAAGCGCCATTTATTCCCGGAATCAGCGAATATGAATCATGGCTTAATTCACGCATTGCATATTTTGAAGCTGCCGAGGCAGCAAAGCAATTTGTTGCAAAGGTCAGGCACGAAGAGCTTTTAGCCCGGCAGCAACAAATACAAAAACCTGTTGTGCCGGATAAAAAAACAGCTCCCGGCGCACCTCCGAAGGATGGCTGGATAGAAAAAGACGGCATTTTCTATCCGCCCGATTCAGTAATAGAAACACAAACCATTATTATTCCACCGGTAATACGTGAAAAACCGCCTGAGCGAAAACCTGCACAAAGGGTTGCAAAATCTAAACCTGAAAAAACAAAACCTGAATTGAGCGATAAAGCTCTAAGCTCTGCAGCGGTGCGAGACAGGAACTACTGGCGAAATGCAGTGCAGAAACATCGCATGCCCAAACGTGCAAGCGAGATGCTGCCAAGAATAGAACCTGCTTTCGTGGCAGCAGGTCTGCCTTCTGAACTTGTCTGGATAGCAGAAGTTGAGTCTACCATGGATCCGAAAGCTAAAAGTCCCGCCGGTGCTGCAGGATTGTTTCAGCTGATGCCTGCTACAGCACGTTCTCTGGGGCTTAAAACAAGTCCTGTTGATGAAAGGCTGAATCCTGAGCGCAACGCCAAGGCTGCGGCACAATATTTAAACAGGCTCTACGGTCGCTTCGGCTCGTGGCCGTTGGCTCTTGCAGCATATAATGCAGGCGAAGGACGTGTTTCCTCTCTTTGCAGAAAACATAAAAGCAATACCTTCGATGCTATTGCCGCAGATCTTCCCGTAGAAACTCAAATGTATGTACCGCGTGTTCTCGAAACTATACGGCTGAGAACAGGTGTCAATCCGGACACCCTGCCACCACCGGCATAGATTCTAAAAGAGCATTGCCCGGCTTGCCATGCCCGGCTTGCCGGGCCTGTCCGCAACCACGGCTCATGAGGACATTCGCCCTCCAGCTTGGCTATGCGCATCCTTACGTAATGGAGGGTGAGCGTCCCCGCGAACCGCCGTGGATGATGAGTGGTTGATGAGCACTGGGACCGCAAGCCTCCGCATTCTCTGCGCGAGATAATGTGCACCTGCTTAGAAACTGATCACTGCCCGAAGGGCTTCGCATCTTCGGTTAAAATCTTCCTGATTTTGATTTCACTTCCAAAATGCGCTCTGCAGCTGCTTCCGGGGTAATGCCGTAAAGACGCATCAGATCCGTTTTGGTACTTGCATGAGTAACGAAAGAGTCCGGCCAGCCCATTCGAATCACTTTTACATCTGATTCAGGCTGAGAATTAATGAATTCCTCAACTGCCGTCCCAAACCCTCCCGAGGACACTCCATCTTCCAGGGTAAGGAATATTTTCACCCCCTCCTGAATCTGCTTTAGAAGCAATGCCTCATCGATCGGCTTGGCAAAACGCGCATCAACCCTAACAGAGTTTATGCCCGATTTTAAAAGCAGCTCTGAAGTTTTTCCAGAAAACTCATCTTCATTACCCAGTGTCCAGATAGCTACTTCAGGGGATTCAGCTGAATCTATGATGGCGGCACTGCCTATTGGAATAGTTTCACCATCATCTGCATCATCACATAATGGGGCACACGATCGCGGATAACGAATAACAGACGGACAAGGCAGCGACATGGCAGTTCTCAACATCCGGGCGAGCGATGCTGCGCTGCGGGGCTGCATTATAACTATATTGGGGATTGGACGCATCAATGCTATGTCAAAAACACCGTGATGGGTCGGACCATCGCCTGGAACTACCCCTGCACGGTCGAGACAAATCACCACAGGAAGTTTCTGAAGAGCTATGTCGTGAATAACACTGTCTATGGAACGCTGCGCAAATGTTGAATAAACTGCAACAACAGGACGCAAGCCGGCAGATGCAAGTCCTGCCGAGAATGTCATCTGGTGACCTTCACAAATTCCGACATCAAAAAAACGGTCAGAGAAATTTTTCTCAAAAATATCCAAGCCGGTTCCATTTCCCATAGCTGCCGTTATGGCGACAATCCGATCATCTTTTTCTGCCAGTTTGACGAGTTCATTACCGAAAACTTCAGACCATGAGTCACCGGGATCACATTTTATCCTGACACCTGTTTCTATATCGAACGGGTTTGAAGAATGCCAATTTTCAGGATTTTTCTTTGCAGGCATGTAGCCCTTGCCCTTTTGTGTATCCACATGTACGAGAACTGGTAAATTGGCTTCTTTTGCCGATTCAAAAGCGTCTATCAGCTGGCGAATATTGTGTCCGTTTATAGGACCGATATAACGTATTCCCATGTTTTCGAACGGGGCATTGGGAAGGAAGAAACTTTTTATACGACTTTCCAGACCGTGGTAAGTTTTTCGCAACCAGGAAAGCTTCAGACGTCGTATACCTACACTTTCAATTGCTGATTTTACACGATTATATCTCGGATTTCCCAGCATCCTGCCGAAGGCTTTGCTTAATGCGCCTACGTTCCTTGAGATAGACATATTATTGTCGTTCAGGACAACTATAAGATTATTCGTTGTATCCCTGACGTTGTTCAGTGCTTCAAGAGAAATACCGTTCGAAATGGATGCGTCTCCGACAACTGCAACTACGGCTTCTTTACCTTGTCGCCGATCTCTTTCAGCGGCAAAGCCGAGCGCTGCGGAAATCGAGGTGCCGGCATGACCGGCACCGAAAACATCAAACTCACTTTCCGAAGATTTTATAAATCCGGAAATTCCATCTGTCTTGCGAAGGCTTTTAAATGCTTCGCGGCGCCCGGTCAATATCTTGTAAGTGTAAGATTGATGGGAGACATCAAATAAAACTTTGTCATAAGGCGGATCAAAAACTCTGAGAAGCGCTATGGTAACTTCAACCATACCCAAATTGGAAGCGAGATGACCGCCGTTGACACTTACAACCTCGATTATGAGTTTTCTGATTTCTTCGGCGAGCTTCGACAACTCATCTACGCCGAGCTTCCGAAGATCGTCTAGAGAATTAACTGAATCCAGCAACTGCATTTTAAGACTCGATCTCCAGAGAAAGATCGGCAGCCTTGACGGAATGGGTCAGGCAGCCAAGAGAGATTGCATCAACTCCCGTTTCCGCTATTACCCTGACGGTAGTTTCATCTATGCCGCCGGAAGCTTCCAGCTTGCACCTGCCGGCAACAATGTTTACAGCTTCCCGCATCAGCTCCGGTTCCATATTATCAAGCATTATCCATTCGGGTGATGATAGAAGCGCACTTCGCAATTCTTCAAGCGATTCAACTTCAACCTCAACAGGCAGACCGGGAAACTTCTCCCGTGCCGTATTAACTGCCAGATCAAGACGCGATTGATCATCGGTACGCCAAAGCTTCCTGTGGTTATCTTTGATAAGCACCATATCGTGCAATCCCATACGGTGGTTCGTACCCCCGCCAACCTTTACGCTATATTTATCGAGCAGACGAAAACCGGGAACTGTTTTGCGCGTATCGAGTATTTTACACTTTGTGCCTTCTACGGCATCAACGAAAGCTCTCGTAGCAGTAGCTATACCGGTCATTCGCTGCATAAAGTTGAGGGCAACGCGCTCAGCTCCCAGAATAGAGACGGCTCGCCCCCTGATTCTTAGAACGTTTTCGCCGGTATCTATATCCGAACCGTCTTTTGCAATAATTTCAACCTTCACAGAAGGATCAACCGCTTCCATCACGGCTTTTCCAATCAGTGTGCCGGCAACGCAGCACGGGTGGCGTGTCAGGACTGCGGCACTTATTTCGGCATTTGGTGCTACAAGAGAAAGCGAAGTAGCATCACGCCCCACACCATCCTCCTTGAGTGCGGCACGGATCAATGCAGCAACGTCAGGATGTGTTTCCAGGGTGATATTTTTATTCAAAGTCATGTCAAATTCAGCTGTTGCGTACAGTTTTTACAATTTCAGTTGCCCTGCTCGCATTTGCTCTAATCGCTTCCCAGTCACTTTCATTTATCAGCTTTGCGGGAGCAATCCAGGAACCGCCGCAGGCAGCCACTGCAGGATTCATCAGATAATCAGCCGTATTGTCAGGTGCAAGACCGCCAAGAGGAATATATTTTATGCCAAGATGATTGTAAGGTGCCGTAAGCGTTTTCAGGGCTTGCGGACCTCCCACGACACTTGCCGGGAAGAACTTCAAGATGCGGCAACCTGTTTCCACCGCACCTTCAATCTCGGAGGGAGTCATTACCCCCGGAGCAAAACTGAAATTCATATCCATGGCGCTTTGCACAACGCTGCGGTTGAAACCGGGAGCCACCGCAAAAGCCGCACCGGCGTTTCGGGCGTCTTTAAGCTGAGAGATACTCAGCACCGTTCCGGCACCAACAACCATATCGGGAACCTTGACTGCAACCGCCTCCAGTGCACGTAATGCAGCCGGTGTGCGTAGGGTCAGCTCCATGATATTTACTCCCCCGTCGAGCAGGGCATGCGCCAAATCAACAGCTCGTCCGGCATCATCAATAATCACCACAGCAATATTGCCGCAGTCGCAAATGCTTTTTGCAACCTCAGAATCAAATGGTTTTTTACTCATATAAACTTTTCACTTTCCCCGGCATAACTTAAATAGCACTTGCCAGCTGAAAAATAACCGGACCGAGAAGTATCAGGAATACGCATGGGAACATGCAAATCATCAATGGGGCAAGCAACTTGACAGGTGCCTCATTTGCAAGTTTTTCAGCACGTTCAAAACGCCTGTCGCGGATCTGATCCGCCTGTATACGCAAAATTGAACCGATGCTTACACCCAGTTCATCAGCCTGAACAAGCGCATTGACTACAGAGCGCATATCAGGCAAATCGATCCTGATCGACATCGCCCGCAATGCCTGACGACGCGGCGTACCTACTTGTATTTCCCGCACCACCCGCATAAATTCCTCTGTAAGCGGATCTACAGTACGGCGTTCTGTCGTACGTTGAATAGCAGACATAAAGTCAAGACCGGCTTCAACCGATAGCGTTAACAGGTCAAGAACAAACGGCATTGCACGAATGATCTTTGCCTGACGCATCTTTACAGCTCTTTTCAGCCACGATGCCGGATAGTAGAAGGCGATAAGAGCCCCAACCAGACAGAGGAGAATAAAACGCCCGCGATTAAGCGGCAGATAACGCGTAGCCGGTATCCAAAGCAAACACCATATTGGAGTAACTAAAAGAGGAACGAGAAATTTTAATGAAATAAACTCCCAGCCCTCCAGCAATCCCTCATAACCTGCAGTAGTTATCATGGCGTCACTCCTGTCACGCGATTTCGCCATGCCCGGACTTTTGGCAACCCCTTCCAGGTTCGGTGTAAAAGGCAATAAAATACGGAATAACAGAGGCAGACGTCTCTCTTCACGTCTGCCGTCAGCCAATGTGACATACGTTATCTGCCTTGCTATTCCTGCAACGTACCAAGTAGCGGCTCCAGCCGCTGCTGAGCAACACAGGATTAGCAAAATCTCGATTATACCCCGGATCATGCCTTTAAATTATTTTATGCAACAGGCAGCCAGCAGAGTAAAGCTGACGTTCATTGCAGGTTAAGCGATTTTAAGCGCTTCCCAATCAAGCCACTGCATAACGAGCAGTGCTATGAACAATACAGTAGCAATGCAGGCAAGAATGGCAGCCCACTGGAAATTCTCTCTCTTTACATCACTGACGCTGGATAGCTGATGGCGTCCGGCAATAACTGCCCCCCCTTTTTGGGGCGTTTCCGGATTGAGCGTCGGCTGACCCGGATTCAGTGTCGGCTCATTTGATGGTGCTTTTATCTTCATTAAAATTCCTCCGTTATCGTATTGCCGGAATTATACCAGATAAAAAAGCAAATACGCAAGAATAAAGAAAAATATGCCCCAACTCTCCCCCTCTGCGGCTCTGTGTGAAACATCTGCGCCTCCTGAGCAAGCTGTCCACTAACCACCGACCACTGGCGCGGCTTGTCCAGGCGAACTATTTAGTCCAGCCTGATACGCGGTTTAAAACTGCCCGCGCCGTATCTTCATCAAAGTTGCCTCCAAGCCGAAGCCACACACCCTCAGGCTTTAATGCCTCCATCAATGTGTCAAGCTCATCAAGACCGGCAGAAATATGGACGCCCTTGCCCGCAGCCTGAATTTTCTGATATACGGGAATCCAATCAGTAGCCCTCCCGTTTCCATCTCCGTAAACCCACTGAATGGCATTCAACTCGGGAATTTCAAGCAGACTGTCGAGATGGCGCAGGGCACCGGGTCCATCAAGGTGATAGATTGACCTCTCAAGTTCGCGACACTCCTCAATAATTCCCGGCAGAAAATATTCATCAAACATTTCCTTTGAAATCATGCATGAAAAATCGTTGGAAGGCACGTACCAGGTGTACTTGGAAACAGGACCCAGCCAGGTGCAGCACGGCTGTTTTGCTTCAACAAGACGCTTGTGCGAAAGATCGAATATTTCAAAATACAGATCGGTCACCTTACGCAGCAGTCGCTTCACCTCCCCGGGAGACTCGATCATGTCGATATTATATTGCATCGGATCCCTGAAAGCTGCGCACGCATCCCCTCCCGGGTGAAAATCCGTCAAACCCACGTAAAACAAATCCTTACCAGCATACAAAAGTGCATCAGTGATTTCGCACATCTTCCGCCAATATAAGTTTTCAGGATCAAAAGCAATCCTGTCGATGTCATCCCAGTCGTGCAAGTTTGGAATCGACCACGATGTTGAATCACCGAAATCTAGTTCCATACCGAGGAAAGCGTTAAACACTTCCGGACCCAGATTCGGCATCTTCTGTGGCAGGGCGTCGCCGAAATATACAGAATTTCTGACGCTGACGGCTGTCTGCTCAGCAATAAACTCCGCATCAAACCAGCGCTCACGGCTTGAGGCGTGCTTCTTGACGGGCCAGGGAACAGTTTTCGCTTTTCTGCCCTGCATGAGGATTACGGGACGATCTAAAATTTGGCAGTGCCAGAAGGCATCCTGACGTTCTATACGGCGGTCCCAATCATCAATCGCTGCTATCGGCATTATTTCTGTCATGATCAATCTTCTCCTGCAAAGTGAAACTCAAGAGGTAATTGCCGGCATATGATAATTTTTCAAATCACACAAGTCAATAAATTCGACACCTCGCAACCGCCGTGACAGATGAGCCACCTTAGTCCCGGGCACGGGCAAGTCGAGCCCCTGCAGCCCACTGACCACTGGACCGGCTTGCGGGATCCTTGTCACAATAAAAAATTGCGAATTTGTCGGTTAAATTATATGATGTTCTCATGTTGTACAAGTAAGGAGAGTCTAAACTTCCAGACTTAATCAGTATTCTAACTTAAATCAAAATGTAATCAGGGAGATGATTGAAATGAGATTGGGCGGTCCCGTTTTAACAAAAGCAGATTCACCTGAATCCTGGATAGCGGCAGTGAAAGCAGAAGGGTATGGTGCAGCATACTGCCCTCTAAAACCGGAAACAGACAGCGACACAATAAAAGCATATGAAAAAGCCGCTGCAGAAGCCGATATAGTAATTGCCGAGGTTGGCGCATGGAGCAACCCGCTGAATCCCGATGCAGACATTGCAAGCGAGGCAATTGAAAAGTGCAAGGCATCACTGGAACTTGCCGACAAAATCGGCGCCCGATGCTGCGTTAATATAGCAGGTTCGCGAGGCGAAAAATGGGACGGTCCCCATCCGGCTGATCTCACAGAAGAAACTTTTGAAATGATAGTTGCCGTCGTCCGCGATATTATAGATACAGTTAATCCCGTGCGGACCTTCTACACGCTCGAGACGATGCCCTGGATGTACCCCGACTCCGTCGACTCCTATCTGCGCCTCATTAAAGCCATAGATCGCAAAGCTTTCGCAGTTCATCTAGATCCGGTAAACCTTGTATGCAGTCCGCAGACATACTTCAATACCGATCGGCTACTAAAAGAATGTTTCTCTGTTCTAGGATCACATATCAAGTCATGCCATGCAAAGGATATCCTGCTTCAGGAGAATCTTACAGTACACCTTGATGAAGTTCGTCCCGGACTGGGAAATCTCGACTACCGTGTACTGGTGCGGGAGCTGAACAAACTCGACCCGGATATCCCTCTCATGCTGGAGCACCTGCCGGATGACGCTGAATATCGCAAGGCAGCTGCTTACATCCGTGACGTTGCCGGGGAGGAGGGGATTGCTTTATGAAACATGGAGCTGTATCAATCACTGCCAGAGAACATGCGGAGCTTGTAGAAGTTTCATACTCCCAAACCCTCGGAGCAGACGAAGTAATGGGAAGAACAGTTTGCACACTGATAAGTCCCGGAACAGAACTGGCATGGAATTACAAAGGTAATTCATTCCCCTCGTTTCCGGGATATGCAGCCGTTTTTGAAGCCGAAGAAATAGGTTCTGAAGTAAAGAATGTGACTACTGGCGGACTGTACTTCTGCATGGGACCTCATAGAAGTTTCCAGAAAACAAATGCGATGGACGTCTTCCCCGTCCCTCCCGGCTTATCCCCGCAGGAAGCAGTTCTCGCTAGATTAATGGGTGTTTCCATGACTACACTTGCCACCACTGCTGCCCGCCCGGGCGATCGTGTTCTCGTAACCGGTGCCGGTCCCGTAGGATACATGGCAGCTCAAATATTCGCCATAAGCGGATACGATGTGATGGTTGCAGAACCGGATGAAACACGCAGACGCAACATAGTGCAGTCGGGCATCAAAAAGGTGTTTTCAGATATCCCGCATAACGATCCTGATATCGCCGGTACAGTAGCGCTTGTTGCAGAATGTTCAGGATACGAACAGCCTGCAATTGATGGCTGCAAGGTGGTACGAAAACGCGGCGAAGTAGTGCTGATTGGTGTACCCTGGCTTCGCCACAGCGATTCCAGCGCCCACGAACTGCTCTCTCTCGTTTTCCACAAATACGTAATATTGCGCAGCGGGTGGGAGTGGGAATTTTCGAAATATGCAACAGACCAGACTCCACACAGCCTCAACACCGGATTCGCCACGGCACTGCGCTGGCTAGCCGAAGGACGTGTGAAAACAGATGGACTTATAAAACAGTTTTCCCCTGATGATTGCCAGAGCGTATACAACAACCTCCTTCACGGCAAATCGGAAGGTCTGTTTGCAATTTTTGACTGGGCGCATAATCTCTGATACCATGCGCCGCAAAATATTTCAATTTCAGGATTCACCATTCCTTCATTAAAGACGTTACATCATACATGGAGTAAAGCCTCATGAATTTAATTATCGACACAGAAAAATGCATCGGATGCGGAAGTTGTGTAAAAGACTGCCCCGCAAATTCACTGGAAATGAACAACGGAATTCCCGGTGTCGCCCGATTCGGAGAAAAAACATGCATCAAATGCCTCCACTGCCTGGCTGTGTGCCCGGAAGGAGCACTCTCCATCCACGGCAAGACGCCCGAAGATTGTGGAACAGTCAGGACTCTGCCACAATCTGATGAAGTGGCGTCTCTTTATCAGTTCAGGCGCTCATGCAGGCAATACAAACACGCAAATGTATCAGAAGAAAAGCTCCGGGCATTGCAGGATGTACTGAGGTGGACTCCAACAGGGCACAACGACAGGGGTCTGCATTTCTCAATTGTCTCAAACGTGGAGACAATGGATCAAATACGCTCATTTGTCAGAACCTCATTGCTGGAAATGCTGGAAAACAACACCCTCCCCGCCCCTTTCAAATGGGTGAAACTTCGCAGGGCAATTCTTCAGGCAGGTGGCGATGTAGTTTTCTCAAACGCCCCCCACCTGATTGCTGTTTCTGCCAAAGACGACTCTGTATGCCGAGAAATAGACCCGATTATAGCACTGGCACAATTCGAAACAATGGCTCAGAGTCTCGGTCTGGGCACAACATGGTGCGGATTCGGCTTCAGAGCCTTCTCGCTGCTGGAGAAAGACTCCCGCAGAATACTGCGTATCCCGGACGGCTATTCCCTGTCCTACGTGATGCTCTTTGGTGAACCTGACGTACACTATCCGAGGTCAACAGCGCAGGATCCGCCTCCCGTTGCCCGTATTTCAGAGTTTGCAGATATCAATTGATATTATATATACTAGTGCTCCAGCATCTTGCAGCTTGTACAAAAACAATAAATGAGTCAGAATAAAGTGCCATGAAAAAAACCGGTAAAAAACAAAACCGTAAAAACAACTGGAATCAGTTCGCATGGCACCATGTCAGGGCAAAAGTACCGTCGGACTGGGAAATAACTGCCTACTCTGTTGAAGATCGCGTTGGGCGCATTGAATTTAACACTCGTCACGGATTGCAGGCAACGGTAAGCTGGGAGCCCTGTAAAAGAGAGCCCGACAGACTGACGACAATGACGGCTTTCATTGTAAACAATATATTGGGTAAATCCAACGCCCGGAATCTCAGATCAACCGATATAAGTACTGAAACTTTTTCCAACTTTTTACTCGGATGGCTTGATGATGAGACTCCATGCCAGGCGATGGCTTACAACCCTGAAAGCAATCATCTGATACGCTGGATTTTTGAAGGATATTCAGATCGGACCGGTCGCACCGATACGATCTATCCGATACTTGAATCGTTTGATTTCAATGATGACGAAGATCTGTGTGAATACAACCTGCATGGGATTCACTGCAAGCTGCCGTGGGATTACAAAATTGAGGACATCATTGTGCTGCCTGCAAACGTAATGATGAACTTTGAAAGTGAATTGACGAAACGCAAAACAGTATTTCGCCGATGGGGAATGGCAAGCATGATCTTCGACGGAAGGGAACTGACTGATTTCTATCGCCCGATCTTGCGTTCACACTCCATTATTATTGATAACGCAAAACCATGCCGTGTAAACGGACATGATGCCAGAAGAATCCTGTTTAATGCCCCGCGCGAACATCACAGCGAACGCTTCATGCGCAGGCGCTGGCACAACGGCATAGCCCTGATATGGCATAACACTGATACAAACAGAATTTATACAGCCGAGCAAATAGGTCCCGACAACACCCCCGAGCTTGACTTCTCAGTAACCCTGCCCGGAATATCTATTCAAAATTAATATTTAATATGCGCTGGTTTTTCTACAACATCTTATTTGGAATCGGGTATATTCTGATGCTCCCGAAGTTCTTCATGCGGATGAAAAAGCGAGGAGGTTACAGGGCCAACTTCGGTCAACGACTCGGCAAATTCTCTCCTGAAACAGCAGCTCGACTTGCAGAAAAACCTCGTATATGGATACACGCCGTAAGCGTGGGAGAAGCAAATCTTGCAGGTCTCGTACTGCACGAGCTGAGACGCCTGGCACCTGACGAATCCTTCATAATTTCCACTACAAGTTCCACAGGGTACGGCGTATGCGAGAACCTGGCACAAGATGATGATGTGCTGATATATCTTCCGGTAGATTTCCCGTCTGTTGTCCGTCGCTCATTGGATATAATCAACGCAAAGGCACTTGTTCTGACAGAGTCTGAATTCTGGCCCAACATCATACGAACCTGCCGGAAAAAAGATATCCCTGTAATTCTTATAAACGGCAGGATTTCCGATCGCTCGGCGCCCCGCTACAAGAAACTGAAGTGTTTCTTCGGTGATGTATTCAAATGTTTTTCAAAAATGCTCGTACAATCAGAAATTGATAAAGAGCGGCTCATAGCCGCCGGAGCACCGGAAAACATTATCAGGGTTATGGGGTCGGTAAAATTTGATATTTCTCCTCCTTCACGGGAGGCGCTTGAAAAATCCCGCAGCACACTGAAGGATGCGGGCATATCTCCGGAAGCTCCTATTCTGCTGGGCGGTTCAACTTGGCGGGGCGAAGAAACTGCACTCGCAAAAGCATGGCTTAAAGCCAGAGAAAAAAGTCCGGAGATTCGTCTCGTTATTGTTCCCAGACATGCTGAGAGAGGCGATGAAGTTGAAAGAGAACTTTCAGCAGACGGTTTTACAGTCAAACGACGCAGCCGCATGAAAAATGGAACTGAGCCGAGCGGCGGTGACAAAAATGCAATCCTCATGGTTGATACCACCGGTGAGCTCTTTCCGCTGTACTCCCTTGCCGATATAGTTTTTGTGGGGAAAACCCTGCCGCCCAATATCGGCGGGCAGAACATGATCGAACCGGCATCGGCGGGCAAGGCTGTAATTACAGGACCCCATACAGAAAATTTCGCTTCCGTCATGGATATATTCCGTAAGAAAAATGCTATTAAAGAAGTTTCGGATGCCTCCGAACTTTCTGATGCGATAATGTGGCTGTGTGAGGACCCTGCCACACGTGATTCGTTTGGAATCCGTGCCGGAGCTGCTGTTGAAGAGAACCGCGGTGCTCTGGCGAGAAGTGCTGAAGTTATTCTGTCACAACTTGAATAAATGTTTAAACACCTGCTGGATATCATCTACCCCGTTTCGTGCGCTGTTTGCGGCGTACCGTCCGAAAAACATATCTGCAACAAATGCCGTTCGGCAATAACGCTGCATCCAGCTATAGAGTGTTGCTCAGTATGCGGTAAAATAATGATGGAAGTTGCTGCAGCAGGGCTTGTTGCATCAACATGTACACAATGCAGGAGAACACCGCCCAGGTTCGATATGGCTCGAAGTGCTGCCACATTTACAGGCACTGTGCGCACACTTATACATAAATTCAAGTATAACCGTGCAACCTGGTTGCGGCAGGAGCTTGCCGAATTGCTGCAGGGCTGCATGATTGCAAATTTCAGCAAGGAAAAAATCGATATTATGTGCCCTGTTCCACTGAGTACCTCCAAAGAAAAGTCGCGCGGGTACAATCAGGCGGGACTTCTTACAGAAAATTTATCACGCTCTGCGGCAGTCCCCAATGTACCGCAGGTGCTGCAAAGAAAACGGGATACACAAACACAAACGTTTCTGGATGCCAAAGAGCGTCGGAAAAATGTTGCAGACGCATTCTTTTCACCAAAAGAAATGTTCCCCTGGGTTTATGGCAGATGCGTTCTGATCATTGATGATGTCATGACCACGGGTGCCACACTTTCAGAATGTGCTGCCACATTGAAAGCAAACGGGGCAGAACGTGTTTTGGCGATTACAATTGCCCGGGATTAAAAAAAATCCCGCCTCCCGATAAATCGGGAAACGGGATACTGCGAACTGTTTGACAGCAGACTCTATTATTTGTCGGCTTCAGCGCTCTTGCGGACTTCCTGCCACTTCTTGCGCATTTCAGCTCTCTCCTCTTCAGACATGTTTTCGAAACGGCGACGATTCTCTGCCCGTCTTTTACGCATATCTTCTCTTTCCTTTTCCGTCATTTCCTCAGGACGGCGACGCGCCTCCGGGCGGCGAGCTGCGGCATCTCCATCACGAGCACCTTCACGGCGCTGACGTGCCTCCGGGCGGCGACGAGCTTCGGCATCTCCATCACGTGCGCCTTCACGACGCTGACGTGCTTCCGGACGGCGGCGAGCGGCGGCATCTCCATCACGTGCGCCTTCGCGCCGCTGACGTGCCTCGGGGCGGCGTTGTGCACCGTCTCCG
>JAAZFF010000462.1 GCA_012511845.1 Lentisphaerota bacterium | reverse complement strand
GTTACCTGCAGACTTATATCGGCCGGGATGTGAGGGATATCTCTTCCCGTATAGATGCGCTTGACTTTATGCGTTTCATTAGAGCGGTGGCATGCAGGTGCTCCCAGATGCTGAACGTCCATGATCTTGCAAGGGATGTGGGGATCGGTGATGCGGTGGCACGCAGTTGGCTTGGTGTGCTGGAGAAGTCGGATGTGATTTATTATCTGCACCCATACGCAAACAATGTTTTGAAACGAACCGTCAAGACACCCAAGCTCTATTTTTTTGATACGGGGCTGGTCGCTTTCCTGACCAGGTGGAGCTCTGCCGCAACGCTGGAGAGCGGTGCCATGAGTGGAGCTCTTTTTGAGAATTATGTGATCAATGAGATACGCAAAAGCTACAGTGCAGCAGGCGTAGAACCGCTCCTTTATTACTACCGCGACCGCGACAAGAGCGAGATAGATGTGATTCTGGAGCGTGACGGTACACTCCACCCGCTGGAGATCAAAAAAACGGCGACCCCGCGGCTGCGCATGGTTTCAGGGTTCAGGGTACTGTCTAATGCCGGATTGCCTGTTGCCACTGGCGGCATAATCTGTTCGGCAGTGGAGGCAGGTGCCCTGGATGGCAAGACCTTGATCATTCCTGCCTGGGCTTTGTAAGTTCACTGATTAAAACTTTTCAAAACCGGGAAGATTAAACATAAAAAAGATATCCCGCACCATCCTTGGGTCGTCCAGAGGTGCATGCAATAGCTACGTCCTTTCACAAGCGCTTGATTATCTTTTCTTTAGAAATGGTCGGGGTGAAGGGATTTGAACCCTTGACCTTTTGGTCCCGAACCAAACGCGCTGCCAAGCTGCGCTACACCCCGACTTGTTGAAAAATCATGCATCAGAATATAACATTATATGGCAAAAAGTCCACAACATTTTTTGTTGGATTTCGCAAGCGCATGCCGGTGCATAGTGGTGCCGACTCGTTGCCTCACTTGTTTTGCCTTTTGCATGTATAATTTCAGAACTCCTTGCATCCTGGAGGGCAAAGCCCGCAAACCGTACCAGTGATCAGTGGGCAGAGGTTAGTCTTATGCGCCGAAACCGCCGTGGATGCTGGGCAACTCTACGGGACGGATGGGACTGAGGAGACAGATGGGACAAATTCCGGATCCGAAGTCCCGAGTCCGAAGTCAATATCGATTCTTTCGATTCTATCGATAATTCATTCACCTGCCATGATGCAGGTACGGAGCCCTGCGGTCCCAGTACCTCACAGCCACGGCTCATGAGGGCATTCGCCCTCCTGCTCTGCGGATCTGTGTAAAACAACCTACACCACCTTAGCCTTTCGTGAATTTTCGTGTTCATTCGCAGTCAAATCCTGCACCTGCCAAGAAAACTGATCTCTGTCTGGCTTACCGGCCGTACCTTGGGTGAGCGTTCAAGCAAAGCACAGTTAACGTTTTATGAAATGTCAGGTATAAGCTTTACCGGACAATAATCGCTGAGCCCCTTCCGGACAGTTCAATGCCGGAAAGCATCATTTTCTTCGCCACTGTGTCAAAATCAACTGTAGCATTGCTGATACCTACACGCCACGGCTCCGATGTGGTAATTTCAAACGTAACGAGCTCCTCATCAAAATTATCAAGTGAATCCCACTCCATAACCGTAAACACCTTATCTTTTACAAGCGCTGTTCCTTCCGACAAATCAGTCACGTCAACTTTAAAAGTTATCGGAGTGTCTTTCGGGAAAACAATTTTCTGCCCCACTTTCACAAGGCTGTTGACAGCAGCGTTCTTCTCTCCTGCATCAATTTTTACCGAAAGAGTATTTCCATCCTTCAATGTCAGCTTGGCGCCATTATCGACACAAAGCGTAAGCGTCCCTACTTTGCCTGCGCTACCGCCCGACAACTTTACATCGTCATCCAGGGTAAAGTTGCTCCTCACAGTGCCGTCACCCATAATCATTCCACCAGGTTTCATAGTGGGAGTCCGTGTTGAAGGTATAGCTATGCCCTCTAACACTTCGCATGCACCTCCTTCATAGACCTCAGGTCTGGGTGCATTAATGTTACCTATTTTAACTATTCCTTCTCTTATGAACAGACTGACTTTTCTTGCCAGACTTTCTCCATAAAGCTCCAGAGTTCCTGTACCTGTCTTTTCAATTGCCATTACGCCTGTTATGTCTCCATGAAAGCGTCTGTCTGAAGGTCCGCCGAAGTAAAGGGAGCGGAGACTGTTATTGTCGTAAGTGTAGGCATGAAAAGAGCCGTAATCACCTATCAGATCTTTTCCCGTAAAGTGAACTCCATCATTCTTGGCTACATTTGGGAAAACAACAGATGGATATTCAACTGTTGAACCTGAAGGTTTATTCCATGCAATCGGCACTCCGATTTCAGCCTTGCCGTTGCCGTTCACGAACAAAATAATATCTTCTCCACCGAAAACAAGTGAGCCGCCTGATGAAGTTATAGTTTTATCTCCATTTCCTGTTATCAGAAGAGTGCCGCAACCGATAGTCAAATCGTTCTCTCCCAGATTCAGTGTCTGCGCTGAACTTCTATCCCACAACAATCCGTATACTTCAGTATTCTCTGTGAGCTCCAGATCTGTATCGGCAAATCTGTAAATTTCAGATGCATCATTTCCTGTGCTCGCCGGAGTTTCGTAGTCGGCATTCACAGTCTGCACTATTGCACCTGAATCATCTACTTTTACATAGTGCCCGCCATGCAGCATCCAGGGCACCCATATGCCGTTATGATTCTGGGCATTCTCAATAATAAGCCGACCTGATTTTGAATATGTAAGTGTTGCAGAGGTGCCGTTAGCACGCTCATAGCCTTCAAAAACAAGATCTGTTTTATTGGCAGCATTTTCTCCGGCTATATCCAATACCATCACCCCGGATCGTATATCAAAGGCTTTGACTCGCTCCACCACATTGGTTTCAGAATTACCTTTGAGTGTAAAGCGACCTCCGTTTCTTACAGTTCCCAGCTTTACATCACCTCGGATCCTGTCGTTATCTGCTACCACGCTGTTATCAATGATAAACTGGGAGTTGTGCTGATCTGCGTACGCGAAACGGCAGTCCATATACACACCTGCCGCATTTGTAATTGCACCACCTTCATAAACAGTTTCATCTTCATCAACAAAGCGATCGCCAAGTTTAACATCAAGAGACTGCACGTAAAGCTCACCACCAACATCGATCAACCCGCCAATGCTCGTCTTGTTGTTGTGTGACCCTCCAAATGTAATATTATACCCATCACCGTTGTCTGTCACATCTCCAAAGACATCAATCCTTGAGTCCCAATTGGAAGGAGATGTCAATTCGCCATCATTCATCAGAAGCAAATCTGCCAAAACAGTGCCTTCTGTTTTAACGTTTCCACCGACCATTCCGCGTCCTTTTAAAATTAATTTATACGTATTCAGACCGTCGAGAATAGTGCCCAGTCCCTGCAACTGAAAGGAACTGACTTCAAAATCACTGTCAAGTGTAACTCTGCCATCGCTATCCTCTATATAGGGCAGTACAGCTGTATCTACTTCCGTGGGAACAAGTCCGCCCGACCAGTTCTCGGGAGTCCCCCAGAGTCCATCTTCTGTATTGTTTTGCCATGTTATCGTTGCTGCGTTGGCAAACGCCATCATCAATAGAATTACAAAAACAACAGCAGCACGCATTGTTTTGTTTTTTTTTCACACAATTATTCATGAGTTCCCCCGTTTTATATTTATGGATCAGTAATCAGTTTTTAGCTATTTATAAATATAAGTATTATATATATGCAGGGGTGAGTCAACAATCAATTCGACACTCCCCGTATTATATTGCGTATAGAGACAAGTAATTCATCGGCATTCGAGCCGGCGGGTCTTGGGCGTTTCCCCGAACTCGTTCGGTATTGAATGCCGTTACGGTGCAACACAAGCTCATCCTCCTGCATATCAATACGTGAGATCCCACGCGAAGAAGCGAGTATGCGCAGTGAAGAAATCTCAAGAAGGCGTCTGAAAGGCGACGGTGCTGCCCCGAAACGATCTGACGTATCTGCAGCAAGTTCGTCTATATCTTTCTGAGTTCGGCATTCTGCCAGCCGGCTATAAAGCTCAATTCTTCGGGAATCATCTTCAATATACTCATACGGAACGTATGCACCCGCCTCATCATCACGTGATGAAGGATTTCTTTCGAGGAAGGGAAGAGAAACCTCAACACTGATGGCAGGTGGCGGATTCTTTCCGCGCAATCTCGCAACAGCTACTTTCAACAACTGACAATACATATTGAAGCCTATCGCGGAAATATGTCCGCTCTGTTCCGCCCCGAGTATATTGCCGGCACCACGTATACTCAAGTCTCTCATGGAGAGGCTGACGCCCGAGCCCAGCCCCGAGTGCTGCTGTAGTGCTTTTAAACGTAGCCGGGCGTCTGAGCTGATATAACTTTCAGGAGGAATCATAAAATAAGCATATGCTTTCACGCCTGAACGCCCTACCCTGCCACGAAGTTGATACAAATCAGCTATCCCGAACCGATCAGCACGATCGATCAGGATTGTATTCGCCCTCGGAATGTCTATGCCGTTCTCTATTATCGTTGTGCATAACATCACATCATACTTGCCCGCATCAAAATCACGCATGATATTCTCAAATTGGGAGGGCGGCATCTGCCCGTGACCAACAGCAATTCGCACGTGAGGCAACAGCTCTCTCAAACGCTTATGCACC
>JAAZFF010000461.1 GCA_012511845.1 Lentisphaerota bacterium | reverse complement strand
GTAAAAGTCGACGATACTACGAGTGCAGTGAATGTTGAATTGTTTCCACCGCCATGGTCTGCGTGCAGGACAAGGCAGAGGTCAAGGATTTCCGCCTCCAGCTTTGTATAAGCACTGTATGGACGCAACAGGCATAAAATATGCTCTGCAGTGCTTAACCCGGGTGCGGGTATACGCATATGGAGGCTTCGTCCCATAAAATAGTGAGCCTTTGCCTGATATCCATAAACAGCATATGTCGGCAGCTGTGATATGAGAGTCAGGCTCTGCTGCAGAACTGCCTCTACCGAAACATCGTCGGGATTGTTGTCAAATGCATATGAAGCAAGAACGCAGCGTGCCAGCTTGTTCATGACGTCGGGGCTCGGCATTCGCAGAATGGCTTCCTCCTTGAACCCCTCTGGCAGGGGGCGCAGATCATCAAGAGTTTTACTGAAAGTGTCGAGCTCGTCCTGTGCTGGCAACCGTCCGAGCAGGAGCAGAAAAACAGTTTCTTCGAAGCCAAATCTCTTCTCAGATTGGAAGCCGGTCACCAGATCGCGTAAATCGAGACCGCGATATTGCAGTATGCCTGGTATCGGGACAATCTCTCGCTCCAGCATGGAGTATCCGATTACGGAAGCAACCGATGTAAGACCGACGAGTACGCCTGAGCCATCAGAGTTTCTGAGTCCGCGCTTTACATTGTATTTTGAAAATAGTTCGGGGTCAAAGTTTGTAACCTTGCGAACCATATCCGAATACTTTTTGATAAGAGCTTCGTCAATTTTTGTTTCGGTTGAGTTGATATTATTTTCTTCCATAGGAGGATACACCTTTTTTGTTTTGTAGCGTTGAATTTATATACATCGCATAAAGTTCGGTCGAGATTTTACCATGCAGCCATTCTAAACACAAGACTCAGAGATCTAGAAGCCGAAAGATCCAGGTTTTGCAAATAGGAGCGGGCAGGTACCTGGAAAAAAATCAATACGCTTCTTGATTGACTGATGGGGATTTTGTAGAATGGTTATACTTTATTTTAATTATATACAGTAATATATTGTGTTTTAAACATGTTGTGAGCGCAAGGAGATTGAATATTATGAAGTTTACAGTTTTTGCCATTACCTTTTTAATGCTTGTTTGTTCTGCTTTTGCAGAAACAAAAATAGTGGTTGCCGACATGGAAAAAGCTATTTTGGCGCATCCGAATACTCAGATGAATAAGGAAACTCTTGTAAAAAAGCAGAAAAGTTTCGAGGCTGAGCGTGATATCAGGCGTGATAAAATCAATGTTATGGTCAAGGATCTGGGCGATTTGCTCAAGGAAGCCAATAATGATGTTCTCAGCGATGCAATGCGCAATAAAAAATTGGAAGAGGCTCAAGAAGTAGAGTAAAACATCCGCGTTGAGGAGCAGGACCTGAGAAACTTGCTTGGTGAGCTACAGAGACAGCTGCAGGAGCTGGAGCTCGAGCTATTTGTTGGTGTGATGAATGAGGTATCGGCAGAGCTGACAAAGATTTCGATCAGGGAGAAGTATGACATTGTGCTCGACAAGTCGGGGTTCCGTGCCGGTGCACCGGTGACGATTGTAGCATATGCCTCAAGTGCCCTGGATATTACAGACGAACTGGTCGCTGCTGTGAAGGGCATCAAAAAAGAGGTTAATGAGACGGGTGCAGATTTTTCTGAAGAAGGTGCTGTGGAAACGGAGTTTCCGCTGACGCTTCCCGGGACTGTGAACTGATTATTAGTTGCTGTAAAGTTTTTAAAATGAAATTAACTGATATAGTAGAGTTGGTTGACGGAGTTGCCGAGGGTGATATCGATGGTGTCGACATTACAGGTATCGGCGCCCTGAGGGATGCGCTGCCGGGGGATATTTCGTTTCTCTCGAATAGGAAGTATAGCTCTCAGCTTGCTTCTACAAAGGCATCGGCAGTGCTCGTTGATATGGAACAGGACTGTGCCGGGGTATCTGC
>JAAZFF010000460.1 GCA_012511845.1 Lentisphaerota bacterium | reverse complement strand
GCGTTAATAGAATATTGAAGAATTTAATCAAGTTGTATCGAATACAGAAAAGCAGGAATAATGGTGATGAAGGATAAACCTGGAACAAACGCTTTCACTTTAATGGAATTACTGGTGATAATGGCAATAATAGCTATCCTGATGGGGCTTTTGGTTCCCGGCGTGCATGTACTCCGGGAAAATGGGCGTGCAGCAGATTGCTCAAATAATTTGCGCCAATGGGGGCTTGCAATGTCTACTTACCTCGATGATAAGCGTGGTATTTTTCCTTCAGACGGTACTGATGGAGGCGGTGGACCTCCTTCCGCAGCCAAACCGGATGCGTGGTACAATGTTCTGCCGCCGTACCTTGGGGTTAAGACAATGAAGGAGTTGGCTCAAAGCGGGGACGTTGTAACACCCGGCTACGGGAAAAGCCCTTTTATATGCCCGAATTCCCGGAGTGCTTCCAGTGATTCCTCTAGGTCGTTTTACTCATCGTACGCAATGAACTATTGGATAAATGCGGAAAAAGGTGATAAATCATTCTCTTCACCACTACGGTTGACCCAAATAAAAAATCCCGGTGTATTCGTGATTATATCAGAATCACCTGATGGAAAAATGGCAAGTGTTCATCCCTCTGTAATGATGAGTGATGATGGACTGACAGGTTTTCGTCACAGGGGCTCAGCCAATGCCCTGTTTGCTGATGGAAGAGTTGCCAAGATCCCGTATAAGACAGGTTGGAGAAGTGGCATGGGACTGTCCGATAATGCCGGACATTTTCAGTGGAACCCTCAAAACGACAATGTTCAGTAAGTTGCTGTTACACGTACTTCTGGAATCTTGATTCCATAAAAACAGAACAATTTTAAGGAGAGTGGCTTATGGTACCGCAATGGATTATCGAAAAAAAAAGAGACGGCAGAGAAATTGCCGACAAAGAATTAAAAGAGTTTATTGATGGCTTTGTAAACAACTCAATCCCCGATTACCAGATGGCAGCTTTTGCTATGGCTGTGTTTTTCAAAGGTATGTCATTCGACGAGGTTACAGCAATGACCGATGCAATGATGCGCTCCGGAGATGTTCTCGATTGGAGCGGGTTGTCAAGACCGACAGTCGATAAACATTCCACGGGTGGGATCGGTGATAAAATCTCTATTCCCCTGGCGCCGCTTGTGGCAGCTTCCGGAGCTGCCGTGCCCATGATTTCAGGTCGCGGACTTGGTATTACAGGCGGTACACTCGATAAGCTGGAGTCAATCCCCGGATATAATACTCAACTGGGTACTGATGAGTTTAGAAATGTACTGGAAAAAATCGGTTGTTCCATAATAGGGCAGACGAGCCGCCTGGCACCTGCTGATAAAAAACTCTACGCATTGCGCGATGTAACAGGTACCGTCCAGTCGATACCGCTTATTGCCTCAAGCATCATGTCAAAGAAACTTGCTGAAGGTGCAAAAGGGCTCGTGCTCGATGTTAAGTGCGGAGTCGGTGCATTCATGAAAGAAGAGGTTGACGCTAAGAAACTCGCCGAAACCATGATCCAAATCGGACGCAATATGGGCAGAAGCATGTCTGCACTGCTGACAGATATGAATCAGCCCCTCGGCAGAACAGTAGGTCATACGCTTGAGATTAAGGAATCAATAGACGTGCTTGCAGGGAAGGGTCCGAAAGATGTAACAGACCTTACAGTAGAACTTGGCGCAGAGATGCTCATTCTGGCAGATATATGTAAAAACATTGAAGAGGGCAGGGAAGCAATGCGATCCAATATTGCAACGGGAGCAGGGCTTGAAACTTTTGCCAAAATGATAGAGGCGCACGGAGGTAATCCGGGAGTTGTTGAAGACTTCAGCATTGTTACACCAGCACCACATTGCATCGATGTAACATCCGATGAAAACGGCATTATCAGCAACGTTGATGCTGAATCTATAGGGCGTATTACCCTTCTGCTTGGCGGGGGCAGAAAACTCAGCTCCGACAGCGTTGATCATTCCGTCGGCATAGACCGCCTTGTCAAGGTCGGAGAAAAAGTTGACAAAGGCGACTTGGTGATGCGGCTTCATGCTCGCAACAAGGCGGAGGCGGAATCAGTTTTGCAACTGGCAAAAAATGCCGTTGTTGTGTCCGACAACGCTCCTGCTGAAAAGCCGCTTTTCATCGCAAGGCTGGGAGGTAAAAACTGATGCCGGAAGTAAGCATTGAAAAACTTGGTGAACTTATATGTGTTGCAAGAAAAGCTGCACGCAACTCATACAGCCCGTATTCATCTTACCCGGTCGGCGCAGCAATGCTTACATCCGATGGAAAAATCTTTACAGGCTGTAATGTCGAAAATGCGTCTTACGGACTTACAAACTGCGCGGAAAGGACGGCGGTTTTCAAGGCAGTCAGCGAAGGGAAGCGTAAATTTATTGCACTTGCAATTGTCGGCGGTTCAGCAGAAAATCCGGCAACACCATGCGGTGCCTGCCGTCAGGTGCTGACGGAATTCTGCAGCCCCGATATGCCTGTAATCTGCTCCGGGCTGGAAGGTGACAAGACACTGGAGTTCACCGTGGGCGAACTCCTTCCCCACAGCTTTCTGTTTGAAAAATATCAGTAATCCAACAAAATTTTATATCCATAATATTTTTGTTTTACAACCCACAGGTTAAATGTGCCAAGTGGTGGCACCGGTTGTAAAAGTGTATAGAAATGAGAAAATGAAAAAAGAGACAGCAGTAGTAACAGGTGGCGGCAAGGGGATTGGGCGTGAGCTGGCGTTGCGTCTGGCGACTCTGGGCTATAATGTAGTGCTGGCAGCGCGGAATGAGGGTGAGATAGAAGCAGTGGCAGAACTGTGCCGCGACGGTGTATGCGAAGCTCTGCCACTGGTGACAGACGTGACTGACGAAGAGTCGGTGATGCAGTTGTTTGAAGCTGCCGGGGAACGCTTTGGGAGTGTTGATCTTCTGGTGAATAATGCCGGGATAGGAGTTTTTAAACCTCTTGTTGAGACTACACTCGAAGAGTGGAGAATGGTGATTGAGACAAACCTAAATGGTGCATTTATCTGCGCACGAGAGGCTTTCCGTATTATGATGGAGCAGGGGAGCGGCGGTACAATTGTCAACATAGCATCAGTGGTGGGAATCAAGGGATATCCCAACCAGGGAGCTTATACGGCAAGCAAGCACGGAATGGTGGGGTTGACCAAAGTGTTGGCGGAAGAGGGGCGCGAGCATAAGATAAAAGTGCATGTGATATGTCCCGGCGGGGTTGCAACGGAGATGGTTAGGCAGTCACGCCCGGATCTGGACCCGGATGAGATTATTCAACCTGGAGATGTGGCGGATCTGCTGGAGTATCTGGTCAAGTTGCCGCCGCGGGTGTCGGTGGATCTCGTCCATTTGCGCCGTTTTAACAGCAGTGCATTTTGAGTGCGCAAGACGAAATTTAGTTCATAACTTTAAACCTGAGTTCTAGTATTGAATGTACAATTCAATATAGAGTTTAAGAAAAGCAATAGTAGCTGGGCTAGTATGGCGCTACAAGCAGGCGGAGCGGTGGTCGTGTGGGGCAGTGATTTGTATGATCAACAGAAAATACCACCTGAACTTGATAATGTTGTTGCGATCTGGACAGGTGGGCACCATAACCGGCATCAACCAAGGCATCAAGGCGCCGTTGTCGCTCGATATCCTGCTTTTCAGGGTCGATGTGCTGCAACTCCGTTGCCAGTCGCGCCACCTTCTCCTTGGGCAGGCTATCAGACAGGCGGTGATTGCGATAAAAGCTATCCATCTGTACCAAGACTCTTTTTTCATAAAAGTCTCGTTTTCCGGTGTCATCTGCAACGCTCGACCATAATTTTTATCGTAACAGACTTGCAAAGTACTACCTTGAATGCTGAACTATACAACGTTTCGATCAAGCTGATCTGTGCCGACACCATGGACAGTAACACATTTTTAAAAAATCATACAAGCATATATTTTTTAGGGAATACCATGGTATCAGGTCCACATTCCAGTTTCGATCTCTTTTATGGTGCCTTCCTTGCATTTTGGGCATGAATGACCGACTAGTTCCGACAAACTTGTGATGTTATTGCTTGTGCATTTCGGGCACTCCCGCAAGTCCCGATCCAGATCCAGTTCGACTTTTTTTAAACACTCAAGACACAGACAGTAGCTGTTGAATCCTGTTCGCAGTTCAACCAACTCTGGTGGTGCGTCATCCCCGAGAACTTCAGCAACCGTGGCAAATTCACGAGGATGGGGGCATACAATTCGCTTCCCGTCGTCGTCGATCACGTACATGTATCCGCCCCAGCCGGAGGGGAGACAAAAGCCACAATTGTCGCATTTATAGTCGTTGATAGCGGGCATATCTTTTCTCCTTATTATTTGGATAACGCACTGTTCATCGTCAATTAAACTCAGCCGTCAATATATTGCATAACAGATTGGTAGTCGACTGCAACAATTTATAACACGATTTCTTCGGAATGTGTCAGACTATGACCTGGTGTTTCATGAGTTCCGGCTGACACGTTCTCTAACAAATACAGCCATATTCTGCCATACCTTTGGTGAAGTCTCAACAAAAAACGGCGGCATGGCTGTACGATGGCTTTCCTCTTGCTGACAATGTTATTCAGTTAACTTCATCAAGCTTGGCGTTCATCTCCAAGTCTAGCAAAAGTATCACGTATAATGCTAATAAATTCTTAAAGAAAATACATTGCATACGGAGCATTTTTAGTTATCAGGTTTTCTTTGCAAAGCAGAACCTGCAGCTTTCTTAATTTTTATAAATTGAGATACATAATGTTATTCAATTTAGCAAATATGAAATACCCCACAACAGTTGCGTTCTGATGTATTCGGAAACACTGAGGCGATGCTGTCTCGTTCATTGATTAGCGTCTTTCATCTGCCTGCACATGCGGTGC
>JAAZFF010000459.1 GCA_012511845.1 Lentisphaerota bacterium | reverse complement strand
TGGTTTTCCTGTTTTTCCAGTTTCTGCACTCCACGGGCGCGGGTTCGATGATCTCATGACGGAAGTGTTGAAAGAACTTCCGCCGCAAATTGAAATCCTGAGTGACGGTGAGGCAGATGAAAAAGATTGCCTGAAAGTAGCAGTTGCAGGTCGCCCGAATGTCGGTAAATCATCCTTTATAAACAAGTTGCTTCGCGCAGAACGAGTACTTGTTTCGGATGAGCCGGGGACTACACGCGACAGTATAGATGTTCCTTTTTCTGTCGAAGGAAGGAAGTATATTTTAATTGATACGGCAGGTGCCCGGCGAGAAGGACGCATTGCCTCGGCGATAGACAGATATAGCCGCTATCGAATGGAGGAGAGTATAGAGCGTGCCGATGTTGTAGTTTTAATGCTTGATGCTTCACGCGGGCTGGGACTGCTTGATAAACAGCTTGCAGGGCAGATTAGCGAAGCAGGGAAGGGCTGCGTTATAATAGTAAACAAATGGGATCTTTCAGAAGTTACTGAGCGAGAGTTTTCATCTGAACTGGCATATCAGATGAAGTTTATGTCATACTGTCCCATTATTTTCATGTCGGCTAAAACCGGGATGAATGTTAATCACGCCCTGGTTGCCATAGAATATGTGGCAACGCAGTGCAATGCCACTTTGCCAACCGGCTTGTTGAATCGCGTCCTGTCACAGGCTTACAATTCCATAAGCGTACCTATTAAAGGCGGTCGCCCATTGAAAATGTATTATGCCACACAAGTCGGCTACAATCCAATAAGAGTGCGCATTTTTGTAAATGATACACGAAGGCTGCCCGGGCATTATTCACAGTTTCTCGTAAATACGCTTAGAAAAGAATTTGGATTGGAAGGCGCTGTTGTAAGATTGCAGTTCCGTGCTCGCACACGCGATTCAGGCAAAAAGAAAACAGCATCAAGATCAAAGAAGCGCTAAACAGGCATGGTCGAATATGGCTGTTATGTAATATTATAAAACACTTGCATGTTTTATAAACTATCGACTATATCCGACAGGGTCTCTTGCAATGTATATTCGGGAGACCAGCCGGTATGCTCACGCAGTCGTGATATGTCGAGGCGCAGAGATGCATCGCTAGGACGGTAAAGAGCGGGGTCAACAGTTACCTTAGGTTCGCAGCCTACGATGCTTTTAATCATGTCAAGGAGTTCACCTATGCTCACACGTGCATTTGTGGTGATATTGTATGCGTTATCGATTTGACCTCGTTCAATTATCAGGCGATAGGCTTTTACTACATCACGCACATCCGTGAAATCACGTATTGATTCAAGATTTCCAACCTTTATTTCTTTCAATTTTCCTTGCTTGAATTCCATAGCCTGCCTGGCAAACGAAACGGCGACAAAGCGGGTTGTCTGCCCCGGACCTGTATGGTTTGCAGGTCGTGCAATGAGAGTCTGAAGCCCGTATGCTCCGCTGTAAGCAGATACTGCATGTTCAGCAGCTACCTTTGAGATAGCGTACATTGAAAGGGGCATTAATGGAGCAACTTCTCTAATGGGTACATTGGCTGCGCGTACGGATGTTACGGGACCGTATACTTGAGAAGATGATACGAGAAGCAGGCGGCATCCGGGCGCTTCATGGCGTAAAGCTTCAGCTACATTTACCGTGCCTGCTATATTGACTGTCAGTAACGTTGATGGATCCGCATCACCGTCCGGAACAAAAGAAATCGCTCCCAGATGTATGCAGGCGTCCGGTTTTGTGTCTTGTACAAATTTGCGAAGAGCATTTTTGTCACGAATATCTATTTGTCTGTATTCTGCTAAAGATTTGGTTGCCGGAGCCTGCGGTGGGACGGCATCAGTAGTGACTACTGAATGTCCATGTGATACCAGCTCGTCAACAAGATATGAACCAACGAAACCGGCAGCACCCGTAATCAGAACACGGGCACAGCGCGGAGATTTCATTACGCCGTTTTTTTTGCCGGTAATCGTTGTCATTCGTATGTTATCTTATTTCTCTTTTTACACGCTCGAGGTCTGCGTCTACCATCATATGAATGAGTTCTTCCAGAGAGGTCTTTGCTTCCCAGCCAAGCTTGGCTTTGGCTTTGGCAGGGTTGCCGAGAAGAATATCAACTTCAGCCGGTCTGTAAAATCTTGGATCAATTACCACGAATTTCTCGTAGTCGAGCCCAACATAATCAAACGCAATAACACACATATCGCGAACTGTTGTTGTACGACCTGTAGCGATGACGTAGTCGTCCGGCTCATCCTGCTGCAACATCATCCACATTGCCTCAACGTAGTCTCCGGAAAAACCCCAGTCGCGTTTGGCATCTATGTTTCCAAGAGCGAGTTTATCCTGAACGCCCAGTTTAGTACGGGCAACGGCGTCTGTAACCTTGCGTGTTACAAATTCAATTCCGCGCAGGGGCGACTCATGATTGAAAAGTATTCCTGAACAGCCGTATATATTGAAACTTTCCCTGTAGTTGACGGTCATCCAATGAGCAAAGAGTTTTGAGACGCCGTATGGACTGCGAGGGTAGAATGGTGTTGACTCGGACTGCATGGGCTCCTGGATTTTACCGAACATCTCGCTTGTGGATGCCTGATAGAAACGGGCTTCCGGGCGTACCTGGCGGAGAGCTTCAAGAATGTTCAATGCTCCCAGGCCTGTAGCATCAGCCGTAAGGAGCGGCTGAGCCCAGCTTGTGGCAACAAAACTTTGGGCACCGAGGTTATATACCTCGTCAGGTTGGGTATCCAGCAGCGCACGTGTGATTGAAGCGATATCAGTCAAATCACCATCTATAAGCTTTACTTTATCCAGGACATCCAAATATTCAAGACGCCACGATGTCGGGGTGCTTCTTCGTGCGAGAAGACCGTACACCTCATACCCCTTGTTTAAAAGAAATTCAGACAAATATGCTCCATCTTGTCCGGTAACACCTGTAATCAAGGCTTTTTTCGTCATTTTCTTATAGTTTTCCTAATCTTGTTGTTATGTTAAAAAAAATCTGTTAATCAGTTTCCTGATGTCACATCCCATTGGGCACAGAGAAACTCCAAGGCACGTTTTATGGACCCGGATGATGCTCCCCGTGCAGGTTCAAGCACAAAGGGTATTGATTTTTGTGCGAGAAACTTAAACATTTTAAAATTTACAGTTCCTCCTTCTACAGGTGGCATATGGTGATCTGAAGTATTATATATTACATCATGTAAATGCAATCCAACAATTCTATCTGCAAATCTTGATACAATTCCTTCGTGGTGCAGAATGCCGAGATTGTGCCTAACCTGTCCATGACCGCAATCATGCCAATACCCTAAAAAGGGAGAGGGGAAACTGTCTAATAACATCTGCATTTCAGGTTCGTTTGGTATTGCGTCATAAGTGGGAAGATTTTCAAGAGCCAGTATTATACCTAATTTCTCAAAATATGGCAGTAATTCATTTACTGACTCACATAGTGTGCTGAAGCGATCTTTTATACGGCGATCTCGTGCTTTCATAAGACGTTGTAGCGTCTTGTGGTGTTTCTTTGTTCCCAACAGGTTTTTATCGGCTACACTTTCAAGTTTTCGAACATGGCGCTTTATGGGTACTCGACCGGCATGTAGGACTACCACACCTGCACCCATGGAATAAGCAAACTCTGCTGTCTGCTTTACAGCTTCAATGCCGCGTCGAGTTTCATCTCCACCTCCGCCTTCTACAATATTAAAGATTTCCGGTCCTGTATTGCCGCTGTATGAACCGGATGAGAAGGCGTGTACGCTTGAAACGTGAATGCGTTCAGACTGAACCCACTCACTGACTTCCTCTGCCTGCCTGCCGGTCAGTGAATAACCCAGCTCAACGGAATCAAATCCCAGTTCAAGGATTTCCCGCAACATATCGGAAGCCGTGGCGTGTCGTGACGAGTTCCAGTTTGTGGAAAGTGAAATTCGCATTATTTTGAAGCGAGTTCAGAAATAATTTCTTAATTATATCTGATGTTAATAAATAATAGCGCGTTCCAGTTGAAAACCAGTCCGCGCTCAAATCAAGTTTTAATATACCGTATACTTAGATACGGGGCATCATTTCTGCTAGGGCGGCACGACGAGCCAAACTGCGTGCACGAGCTCTGGCGCGAATAGACTTTTTACGCTTCTTTTCACTTGGTTTTTCAAAATAGCGGTCAGCCCGGAGTTGCTTTATAATGCCCTCCTTATCCATAGCTTTCTTGAGACGCTTGATGGGTCTGTCTATTGATTCACCTTTTTTTACTCGAATTTGTATCACGCTAGTCACCTCCAATCATGGCCGGCATCCGCTGTGCGGGTTTTGCTGCCTTCAGCCATATCATCCCTTTTACCGGGAAGGAGCTGGAAGAATATCATTTAATCAGCTTAGAAGTCAAGATTTTTGAAGTGATTTGAACATGCCGTTTAAAAGTTTGAGATCTTTAACGCCATGTTATAAAAATAAAAAATCTATATATTGACAACTGTCGGTTTTTTAAGTTAGGATTGAGGGCAGATGAGCGATTAAAGCTTGTTTAAGTGGTTGTTCCAGTTATTGCTGATGTATCGGCACGATACTGGAAAAGGTAGTTTATATGCAAAAAGAAGAAGAACCATACCCAAGTAGAAAAACATTTTAAAGGTTCTGTAAGGGGCACTTGTTTCCTTGCAGTAAAAATTTTGTAAGGAGACATTACAATGGTAGACAAAAATTCCGATTTCCGCGATTTGATCAAAGACAAGCAATGGAAATCATTGAAGGATTTGTTGAATGAGTTCGACTTGATCCAGCTTGCTGAAATTATTGAGGATGCTCCTGAAAAAGATGAAATAGTTCTTTTCCGACTGCTTAACAGAACGCAGAGCAAGGAGGTCTTCCAGCTTCTTTCGCATTCCAAGCAGGAGCAGATTATTGACGGGCTAGTGCACAACAGGCAGAAGCTCTCAGATTTGCTTAACGACATTGAGCCGGATGACAGAACGGCATTTTTCGAAGAGCTGCCAGGTCTTGTGACACAGCAGCTCATACAACTGCTTACTCCGGACGAGCGGCAGAAGGCAACACAGTTGCTGGGATATCCGGAGGATAGTATAGGCCGCTTGATGACACCGGAATATGTCGCTGTAAGACCGAATTATACTCTTGAAGAAACGATGGCACATATCCGGAAGTATGGAAGGGATTCCGAGACGTTAAATGTGATTTATATTGTGGATAATCAGGGAAAACTCATTGACGATTTGCGCATCAAGGAAATAATCCTGGCTTCTCCAAAGCAGACAATATCTGAGTTGCTCGATTATCGTTTCATATCTCTGAATGCCATGGAGGATCAGGAGACGGCATTGAAGACTTTTGCGGACTATGACAGGGTGGCTTTACCCGTTGTCGATGAAGAAGGAATACTTCTGGGTATAGTTTCTTTTGACGATATGATGGATGTTGCTGAAGAAGAATCTACAGAGGACTTCCACAAGTTTGGTTCTTTTCAAGAGGCTATTTCCAATCCTCTTACGGAGAGAGTCTTTTCGTTGTATAGAAACAGGATAGTCTGGTTAGTCGTTTTAGTTTTTGTAAATCTTTTCTCTGGTGCAGCGCTTGCATCTTATGAAGGACTTATTCAAAAAGTTGTTCCGCTTGTGTTTTTTCTTCCGCTTTTAATTGACAGTGCCGGTAATGCCGGTTCTCAATCTGCCACGTTGATGATTCGCTCGATGGCAATTGGCGATGTTAAAACATCTGACTGGTACAAGCTCGTCTGGAAAGAGGCGAAAGTTTCGCTGCTGCTCGGAATTACAATGGCGATGGCAGTATCGGCAGTAGCAAGCTTCAGGGCTCCGGAGATAGTGCTGGTAGATGCAATTACAATGGTGCTTATAGTTCTTACCGGAAGTCTCATAGGTCTGCTGTTGCCTTTCCTTTTTACAAAACTGAAACTGGATTCAGCGACTGCAAGCGCACCGCTTATTACATCAATAGCCGATATTTGCGGGGTGCTGATTTATTTTTCAGTGGCGTCAAAGA
>JAAZFF010000458.1 GCA_012511845.1 Lentisphaerota bacterium | reverse complement strand
TTGTTACCGCGACCAACATGCAGTATTCTGCCGTAACACTTGCCGTTTGCCACGTACTCCTCACCATTCGGTGAAACGAGTGCTATGGCGCAGGAGAAGTGTGCCGTTCTCTGTCCGTCCGGTATTGCCGCAAGCTTTTCGAGCAATACAGCATTGTTTGCATCATCATCTCCATGAATTCCTGCATAACGTGCAGATTGCACTCCGGGCTCGCCGTTTAGCAAATCTACTTCCAGTCCGGAATCATCTGCCAATGCCCATTCTCCAGTAAAGTCTCTTGCTGCTCTCGCTTTTATCAAGGCATTTTCCTCGAAGGTAGAACCGTTTTCCTCAGGTTCCGGTGCGCCCGGGTACCGAGTCATGTTCCTGAAAAGTTCGTCGGGTATGTTGAGCATTTTGCGAAGTTCCACAAGCTTGTGCTCATTTTTGCTTGCCAGGACAATTAAAGGGAAATTAAAGCTCTTTTCTGTTTGCATCTTTTGATGAGGGATTTTGCGTTTTGACCTCGACTTCGCCCTGATTTATATTTAGTTCAGCTGATGAACTGTCGATTACTGTCGTAATATTTCGTTGCTCATCGAGTTTTTCACGCAATTCACTGATGAAAGGATATAAAAAGGGGAGAAACTCGTCAAGTTGCCTGTTCCATGCGTCGGGATTTGTCTGGTTCCTGGGAATGCTTATAGATACATAACCCCATCGCGGACGGTAATTGCGGAATGAATTATCAATTGCCATATACAAAAACCGCTTCCAGTGCGAATCAGTCTCGCGCTCCGGATTAAATAACCAGTAAGTGTATATGGCAGGGAGCACTACAGTTTCCTGGTCGTCACCGCTTCCCAATATCTGATGTATTTCAAGAATACGCAATTGAAGTTTCTTTTTTTTATCGATATTAAAGTTTCTGGAATACTCATTGAGGATTCTATTCCCCTGGGAAACGAGGCAAATCTGCGGACGATGTATACTGCGCCGTTCAATACCGGAGAAAACTATTGTCACAAGAATCGGAGGACGACCCTGTTTGGTGTATTCACGACGGAATATGGGAGTATTGTTGGGGAGCAGTTTTTCTTCACCTATAGAAACCGGGGAAAGCAATGCTCCGCACTTGGGGCATTCATCCGCAACTTTTTTCTCGCCATCAACTGTCGTCATCAAATCAGTTTCCCTGAAGGCGTAGGCACACTGATCATTCAGGCAGAATAAAATCTTCACGGCTTTGTACCCGCCGATTTCATCAGGCATGCTGAAAGGTATTTCTCCGGTGGGGTTGCCGTATATGATTCTCGGACGCGCCAGGAAAAGCCCTGCTGCAAGAATCATTATAAAAACTATCAGACCGGGAATTGTCTTCTTTGCTTTAGCGAACAAAGCCAGCCCCTCCAGTCGATGTTTATAAGATAAGCCGTTCCGATCAATAGAACGATTGACAAAAAGAAAGTAATAAATCCGGACAGATCATGGTATAAGGTCATGGCAAGGTCTATACCTAGCCACTCTGCCACAAGACCGAGTGAAAAAATGCGCAATGCGTTTGCCAGCATGGCCAGGGGCACAGAGAGGCAGAAGAGAAGGATCTGTCGCCAGAAACCTTTGACAGTAAAGTAGGCATAGGGAGCAGCGAGAGCCGTCATTACGATTAGCGACCTTAGTCCGCTGCACGCTTCATCAACCTCAAACTGGAAGCCGTTCGATATGGGATTGTAAACTACGGCTCCGCTCCTGTACGCAGTAATGCCGGCACCGCGCAGCAGTGTTGTTGCAAGGCTGCTTGCCATCAGCCGCAGCGGCATTGTAACCTCCATCAGCAATGAGCCGCAAAAGCATAAAAATGCGTATGCTGCTGGAAAAATCAAGATTTTTGCAACCTTCCAGCCCCATATCGCGTACGCTGCTCCCCAGAAAACTCCTATCGTCATGCCTATGGAAATGCGCGGCAACTGGGTGCGGTAGCCGACGATATGGCCCAGTAATGATGCCGCAACTATGATCATGCCGACGGGGCTCGGCTTTACTTCGGCGTTAGCAAGTTCTCTGCGGTTGCGGTATATGGTATATGCAGAGACGAGAAGCATAACCCAGTTGAAGCGGAAGTCCTCGTGCTTCCATTGCACTGAAACCCACTTAAAAATGGAACCGGGCTCATTTGATATATCGGAATCGCTCCCGAAAGAAACAAACAGCCATAATGCCGCCAGACTGCAAATGACGTATGTACCCATACGCCACCAGTCAGGTTTCTGACAACTTTTTATAGCCGCTTCGTTATGCATGGCGGCTTATATTACCATCAGAAAGCTTTACGTTCAAGAAGCAAGTAAGACCCGCCTGCGGCGCGCCCGGAGGTCATCGCCTACCTTCTCAGCAACCACCCAGCAGGCGGGCACAGACAGGAATGTCTGTGCTACAGTCTGCGCCTCCCAAGAAAACTGCCCACTATCCACTGCCTACTGATCACTGCCCGGCTTGCCGAAAGATCGTACACGTTCACAGCGAAGCGGTACACGTTTTACGTACACGAGGATGGGTATGAGAAGATTAAATCGTGTACGAGTACGAGTACGTGAACGAGAACGATTATGCCAACACGTGCACAAAACCCGAGTCCGGAGTCCGAAGTCAAAATTGGTTCCATCGCCCTGCGGCTGCTGAGCCAGGTAGGGACGGCTCTCCGAGCGGTCCGTTGTTTTGCGGCGCGCCCGGAGGTCATCGCCCTACCTTTGCCGTGAGATCGTACCCGTTCAAAGCGGAGCAGTACACGTTATACATACACGAGGATGGGTGTACGAAGGTTAAATCGTGTACGTGAACGTGAACGAGAACGATTATGCCAACACGTGCACAAAATCCGAGCAGGCACTCAGGGTTCCCAGGCAACCACGGCGGTTTACGGAGAAACCAGCCCTACCTTTGCCGAAAGATCGTACACGTTCACAGCGAAGCGGTACACGTTTTACGTACACGAGGATGAGAGTGAAACTCGAACATAAGAAACCGGATGTTTACTCCGGAGAAATCGTGTACGTGTACGGGCACGTGAACGATTATACGCCTTCCAAGGAAACTGCCCACTGTCCACTGCCTACTGATCACTGTGCCCGGCTTGCCGGGCACTGGCTCAGGCAACTCTGAATGTGAAATTAGCTTCTTCCGCATCAACGTAAATAGTGGAATCAGAGGCAAAGTCTCCACCGACTATTGTACGTGCTATCGGTGTTTCAATATCGCTCTGGATGCGCCGTTTGAGCGGTCGTGCACCGTACACCGGATCATACCCGCGCTCTATCAGCAAATCTGCTGCTTTATCGCTAACATCAAGCCTCAGTCCGCGCTGTGCAACACGTCCTTCCAGATCCTCGAGCATTAACCGCACGATAGAAGTTATTTCCTTTTTCGAAAGCGGCTTGAAGATTACAGTTTCATCGAGACGGTTCAGAAATTCAGGTCTGAACGTTCTCTTGAGCAGATCAGTAACAGCATTTTGTACATCGTCAGTGATTTCTCCGCTTTCTCCAATACCTTCAAGCAAGAACTGGGAGCCGAGATTGCTCGTCATTATTATAATTGTATTCTTGAAGTTTACAGTGCGCCCGTGTGAATCGGTAAGCCGTCCGTCATCTAGAACCTGGAGCAGTATGTTGAATACGTCGGGGTGGGCCTTCTCAATTTCATCAAGAAGAATCACCGAATAAGGCTTCCTGCGTACAGCTTCCGTAAGCTGACCGCCTTCTTCGTACCCCACGTAACCGGGAGGTGCGCCGACAAGACGTGAAACGGAGAATTTTTCCATGTATTCCGACATATCGATGCGAACCATCTGCTTTTCCGAGTCAAACAGGTCTTCGGCAAGCGCACGTGCAAGCTCTGTTTTACCTACGCCGGTAGGTCCGAGGAAGAGGAATGACCCAATGGGTCTGTCCTGATTCTGAATTCCTGCCCGCCCCCTAAGTACTGCATCCGATACAGCCTGCACGGCTTCGTCCTGACCTACAACCCGCTTGTGCAGTTCTTCAGGCAGACGCAGAAGCTTGGCACGTTCCGATTCCACGAGCCGTGTTACAGGTATTCCGGTCCAGCGCGATACAATTTTTGCAATTTCATCCTCGGACACCTCTTCGCGTATAATGCGTGATTCTCCTTTGGCGTCCACAGCATCCTTTGCTGCGCTGAGCCTGTTTTCTATATCGGGGATGGTGCCGTACCTCAGTTTGGCAACTTTGTCCAAATCGTAGTCTCTTTCAGCTTTTTCACATTGCGCTTTAGCTTCATCGAGCTCTTCACGCAGTTTTCGTATTTCCGCAACAGCATTCTTCTCATTTTCCCATTGCAACTTCATTGCTCCTGCAGAATCTCTCAGGTCAGCCAGTTCTTCACGCAGCGCCTCCAGGCGCTCCGCACTTGCTTTGTCTGTTTCCTTTTTAAGTGCAGTTTCCTCAATTTCCAGACGCATCACCTTTCGTGTTATTTCGTCGAGTTCAGCCGGCATGGAGTCCATTTCCGTCCTTATAGAAGCACATGCCTCATCAATTAAGTCAATGGCTTTGTCGGGCAAAAATCTATCAGAAATATAGTGGTCGGAGAGGGTGGCAGCAGAAACGATCGCCGCGTCCTGAATTCGCACGTTATGGTAAAGTTCGAAACGCTCGCGCAGCCCCCTCAGTATTGAAATAGTGTCTTCAACGCTCGGGGCATCTACCATGACAGGCTGGAAACGCCTTTCGAGTGCTGCATCCTTTTCCATGTGCTTTCTGTACTCATCAATCGTTGTAGCGCCGATACAATGGAGCTCTCCGCGTGCAAGCATGGGCTTCAGCATGTTGGCAGCATCTGTGGAACCTTCAGTTTTGCCGGCTCCCACGATAGTATGAATCTCATCGATGAAGAGCAGTATATCTCCATCGGACTCCTTGATTTCCGTAAGAACGGCTTTAAGGCGCTCCTCAAATTCCCCCCTATACTTTGCACCTGCCATGAGAGCTGTCATGTCGAGAGAGAAAATTGTGCGCCCCTTCAGGTTCTCCGGAACGTCACCGCGTACTATTCGCTGTGCCAGACCTTCCACAATTGCTGTTTTCCCAACTCCGGGCTCTCCGATAAGAACAGGGTTGTTTTTTGTTTTGCGCGAGAGTATGCGCGTTACAGATCGAATTTCGGAGTCGCGTCCTATAACGGGATCAAGCTTATTTTTCTGTGCCAGATCAACAAGGTCTGTTCCGTATTTTTTCAGTGCTTCATATTGTCCTTCAGGTGAATCCGAAGTCACTCGCTGATTTCCCCGCACAGATTTCATGGCATTGAGAACGGATGACGAATCAAGTCCATGTTTTTTGAGAATTTCTGCCGTATCAGAACGCTTCCCCGCATCAAACATTGCGAGGAGAAGATGCTCTACAGAAATATATTCATCAGTCAGACGCTTTGCCTGCTGCTCAGCGTTCGCCAGAAGTGTCTGAAATTCCTGTGATACGTAAAACTTCCCGGACTCAACCGTCTGACCCGATACACGAGGTATCCGGTCGAGAAGATTTTCCACATCGGTTTTTACGGCAACAGAATTGACGCCCGCCTTTTCAAAAATCCGCGGCACCAGACCATCTTCCTGCTCCAGAAGGGCAAGAAGCAGGTGCGGAGAATCAACACTCTGATGGCTGTGGCGCAAAGCAATCTGCTGCGCCGCCATCACAGCTTCCTGTGTTTTTCTTGTTAATTTTTCATTGTTCATTTTTTATCCTCAAAATCGTTAATATATTTAAAATCTATGTCACCATCATAGTAAGCATGTTCTATACCAGTTGAAAAGAGGAGTAATTCAAGGATAATATGCGACAATATGTCTCGAATGCGACTGTATGTCTCCATAATGAATGTATAAAATATTTTATCCATTGCAATCGCTACATGATTAAGATATGATACTGCTGGCTGGATCATTAAGGATTTCTTTTAACATGGAGAGAAATTATGAAATTGGGAAATAAAATGTTTTCGTTAAAATCTCTTTTGATTTTTTTGATTGCAGGTTTTGCTGTAACAGCATCTGCCGCTATATGTGTCTGG
>JAAZFF010000472.1 GCA_012511845.1 Lentisphaerota bacterium | reverse complement strand
GGTACGATCCCCCGGCAAGGTAGGGCTGGTTTCTCCGCAAACCGCCGTGGCTGATGTGTTCTGCTGATGGGTGCCTGGGAGCCCCGAGCGCCTGCTCGGGTTTGATTGCATAATGGCATAATCGTTCCCGTTCTCGTACTCGTACACGTACACGATCCCATTGCAGTAAACATCCAGTGCTGGAGGGCGAATGTCCTCATGAGCCGCAGATTGTAAAACAGGCAATGCAACACGGTCAGTTCGGTCAATAAGGTCAAAATCTGAGCCCGAAGTCCGAGGTCAAAGGAATGTGGGCAGCGGGTAACCACAAACCAGTGCTCAGTGCAAGGCAGGTTGTGCAAACAACAAACAGTATGGATATAATAGCAGTTTTTTCATGGTTTACCGGAGTTTTCGTTATCCGTGAGCTGTTGAGACGCGGCTCATGCGTTGCTTCTTCAGGAACAAGTATGCGACTTCCCTGACGAGCAGTAACGAGGGCACCCACAAGAGCCGCTCAAGGCTTTTGAACTGCCAATCCAAATAAGGTGATTCGCTGATGGCGAATATGAATGCCAAGGATATCACGCAGAGTCCTGAAACAGCAACGGTCTGTTTCAGTCCCGGGCTGCGGCAGGCGGGAAACATCAGCGCGACAAGCGCAGCGGGGAAAGCGAACCCGTAAAGCCACGGCTCGGCAAATGCATACTTGCACATGCGCACTACGGCCGCCCAGGCTTGAAAAATGTCCGGACGCAACAATGCCCCGAAATCGTCAAGCGTCGCCCCGTGTGACCTGCACCAGATGTGCCATGCTGCGGGCAAAGCTGCAGCAAGAGCCAGATTGCGCCATCCGGCAATTCGCCATAAACCTCGAAAATTCAAAATTAACCAGATGGCGAGCAGGTAGACAAGCCCTTCGTTCTTGAACCAGCCAGCCGCTCCGGCAAGCAACCATCCAGCGGGATCACCGCTATCTTTGCTCAAACGTTCCCAGCCCACAAGCGTGAAAAGTGCAACGAAAGTCTCGGAGTAATACAACGACCCCATTCGCAAGGCCAAGGGGGATATCATAACTGCCAATACCCAGAGGCGTGCGGGAAGCGTTGCGGCATGGAAGCCAAGCCACACGAAAACAAGCGCGCCCGCAGTGACACCGACAAGCTGCGTTAGCCACTCCCCGCAGCCACCTGCCAATCCGTAGCACCCGAGTGTTATCATCGCTTGCCCCGGCGGATAGACCGGCTGCAGTGTGCGCCTCGCCCTATCCGTGAAAAATCCCGGGGGAATGCCTCCGGCGGCATACATGAGCTTGGCACGACCGCCAGACACACCTAGCCCGTTAGGCGCTACAAAGGTGTGCGAGAGCGCCAACGTTCCCGCAATGATGCCGAAAAGCAGCCCCGCCGCCATGGCAAAATTCAAAAACCGTCCACGCCCGCCGCCCGCCGTATCTGCTATACCCCTTCGCAGCCAAGGCCGGAACAGACACACCGCAGCGGGGCAGAGTGCGGACACTGCCACGACGAACAGCGGCGACGGCGAAAACCCGGCAAGGGGCGGAAATGTCATCATGGTTGAAAACAGCAGCAACCCCAGCAGTGCGCCCGTCCAGCCGGCGGCAACCGCGCTTGCGGCGATGACAAACGCCGGTGCTGTCAGCCCCGCCAATTCCCGGACAAGAGACGGGGTGGCAGCGGGAGTGTCCTGCGGCGGCGGACGCTCCTTCTTCATCCACAGAGCCAGACCACCGCCCTCCTCGACCTTTTCGAAGTCGCCGGGGTCAAGCCCTGCAGCCGCAAAATCCGGTCCCGATCCAGAGGCGGTTATGAGCACAGCGTCCGCGCAGCCTATATCGTCTGCGCCTCCATATCGCACAGGATTTGGGCACAACGCCCACGACACGGCAATTTGCCGTGAGCGGTCCACCGGACGAAGGCCGCCGTCACCGCCATGCGCAAAATATACATCCGAGCATGGCGCCACATGGCGCTCCACCATGTTCCGAGGCAGGTCCACGTGGTCGCCTGCGCTCCTGTAGCCGCGCCCGCTCCAGGTGCCACGCAAGTACTCTGCGTTGATGGCGAGGCGACCCAGACGGTCGCTGTTGCCTGCCAGCGTGGCGGTGGCCAGCAACGCCGGCAACCACCCCATGGCAATGCGACGTTTTTGTTTTCTCATTGTAGTTCGACCGTGATTTCGCGCAGCGTGAGCGTTTCGGGCTTCACAGGCTCCGGCAGCACCCGCAGGAAACGTATCTCTGAGCGTTGTGTGAAGACGCAGTCGCCCGTCCGGCGCGAAAACATTCCGGCACGATTCCAGAAACGTCCGTCCCGGGACGTTTCAACACGACCGGTGCTTAGACGCCCCTCCCCGCCGCGTGTACCGGAATGCACCGTTATCCGGCCTTTGACCGAACTGGCAAATTCTATCATCCACCAATCGCCACGCCCCATCGGCTCTTCGGAGATATAGCATGTAGCCTCGAGCCCATCTGCTGCACGTTCAGGTCCGTGACCTTCGTCCATGCCTGGCTTGCTTGACGTGCAGGTGGCGTCTTCGAGGAACGCCCCCGCAGTGCGCCCCGGCGCCGCCGGGTGCGGACCGGATGCCGCACCTGCGGCACCCACGGGGCTACCGTCTGCCGTCTTGCTGAACGTCCAGTCCCAAACGCCGTCCTCGCGCCATGCCTTGCTCCATGCGTCGTGCCCGGTGTCGGGAAATGTCGATTGGCGGAAATCACATCCACCGTCCCTGACAGTCTGCGCAATATCGCGGATCGCCATCTGCGACCATTCTGACTGGTACGCCGTCTCGTTATAGAGCATCCAGAAATTGCCGGGTTGCTTCTTTGGAATCCTCCCTGGGCTTTGTATGCACGAGACGGGAACGCAGGCCGCGAAGCGTCCAGGATAGCTGCACGCCATTTCGAATGCAGCGGCTCCTCCCCAGGAGAGGCCGGTGACATACAGGCGGTTTGTGTCCACAGG
>JAAZFF010000457.1 GCA_012511845.1 Lentisphaerota bacterium | reverse complement strand
GTAATGGAGGGTGAGCGTCCCCGCGAACCGCAACCACCCATCAGCAACGGCGCGCTCGGCTTGTCCCGGCTTGTCCCGGCGTAGGGTTCGAAGACGGACGTAGGATTCGAAGCCGGAAGAGCGTCGCCCTACCATTCCACGGCTGCTGAGCAGGTAGGGCTGAGGCTCTATGATCCGAGCCTACTCCGCAAACCGCCGTGAATGTCAGACAAGTCAGACAGGTCGGACAAAATCCCGATTCCGCATAAGCTCTGCCCACTGCCCACTGACCACTGCTCACTGGCACGGCTTGCCGGGCCTTTGCCGTGCCTCTCCCCACCTCAAATAATGCAAAAAAAAATAAATAAATATTTTTTTACATTTTTTTCTGGACAGTTTTCAATAAAAAGTGTAAATTAACGCTCTTTTTTGAAACCAAGCAGGAGAACACCATGAAAGTGCGTAGTTCAGTTAAACGAATGTGCGAGCGGTGCAAAGTTGTCCGCCGCCGCGGGATAGTGCGGGTAATCTGCGCAAACCCGCGTCATAAACAAAGGCAGGGCTAAGGAGAATCGTTCATGCCGAGATTATTAGGTGTAGATATCCCCGGAAATAAACGGATAGAAACTTCATTGCTTTACATACATGGGATTGGACCCACTAGAGCAAAAGAGATCCTTAAAGAAACAAAGATTGATCCGGGCAAGAAAGCCGATGATCTGACTGCGGATGAAATTCGCATGATTATCGAAGTAGTACAAGAGAAATACAATGTAGAAGGCGATTTACGTCGTGAAGTTTCACAAAACATCCGCCGTCTCATAAGTATTGGCAGTTATCGTGGTACGCGCCACAGGCGAGGGCTTCCCGTACGCGGTCAGCGTACAAAGACGAATGCACGTACACGCAAGGGCGGCAAGCATACGGTAGGCGCAGTTCGCGACAAGGCAGCACGGGCTGCAGCTAGAAAGTAAATCTTAAAATTAGGACCGTCATAAATGTCTGAAGAAGAAGTAGGTAAAGAAGAGGTAGCCGGTACGGCCCCGATTTCCGAAGAGAAAGTTGCAGAAAACAAGGAAACTGCAGAGAGCAAACCTGTTGAGAAGGCTGCTGAATCAACTGAAGCAGTTGAAGAAACAGCAAAAGAAGTGGCAAAAGAGCCCGATGCAATTTCAATTGTAATGGGAGATGATGAAGCAGCACCTGCGGCAGATTCCAGAACGAGAAGACGCGTCAGGACTATCCCGTCCGGTATTGCGCACATAACCGCATCGTTTAACAACACACAGTGCTGTATCACCGACGCCAGAGGAAATGTAATAGCGTGGAGTTCCGCCGGCAAGTCCGGATTCAAGGGATCTCGCAAGTCTACAGCATTTGCCGGAACCATGATTGCCCAGGATTGTGCTCGCACAGCCATGGCAAAAGGTATGAGCGAAGTAGAAATACGGGTGCAGGGTGCCGGAGCAGGGCGCGAATCCGCTATAAGGGCGATCGCAAACTCTGGCATCAACGTTACAGTTATCAAAGACATTACGCCTATCCCGCACAATGGCTGCAGACAGCGTAAAAGAAGGAGAGTTTAATCATGGGCAGATATACCGGACCCGTTTGTCGCAGATGCCGACGCGAAGGCATGAAGTTATACCTTAAAGGGGCTCGTTGCCATATGGCGAAGTGCCCGATAGAGCAGGGACGTCCCGCACCCGGCATGCACGGGATGAGACGTTCGCGCAAAATGTCGGATTACGGTGCACAGCTGCGCGAAAAGCAGCGCCTCCGCAATCAATACGGCTTGCAGGAAGGCCAGTTCAAGCGCACGTATCAGGAAGCACTCCGACGCCGCGGAATCACTGGAGAAACAATGTTGCAGCTCCTGGAAACAAGGCTTGATAACGTTGTTTACAGACTCGGCTTTGCTACTTCACGAGCTGCCGCACGCCAGTTTGTTCGCCACAACCATGTTACAGTCAACGGACAGAAAGCCAACATTCCGTCGATTGCACTGAAAGTCGGCGATGTAGTGCAGGTGCGGGAGCGCGAACAAAGCAAAAATGCTGCAAAAGAAGCTTTTGAAGGAGCGGCAGCCGGACGCGTTACGCCGGCATGGCTGACAGTAGATGGGGAGAATCTTCGCGGCGAAGTTATCTCCATACCCACAAGGGAAGAAATTGCCCCGATCGTCAACGAGCAACTCGTAGTCGAGCTTTACTCCCGTTAACCTTCTGGAACAACTTGCGTATCAGCCGGGATAACATCTGATGATCCCGGCAATGAAAGGACGACGTAATATGCCTATCAGACTTAATAGATTCGAAATGCCCAAGTATGTGTTGAAAGACAGTGCAACGGCAACTCCAAAATATGGCGAATATACCGCAGAACCATTCGAAATCGGTTACGCCAGAACGATCGGCAACTCCCTGAGAAGAGTCCTGCTCTCCTCAATAGAAGGTGTGGCTGTTTCAGCAGTGCGGATTCAGGGAGCCGAGCATGAGTTCTGCTCATTGCAGGGCGTGACTGAAGACGTCACAACCATAATTCTGGCATTGAAAAAAGTTCTCGTAAAAACATACACCCGCACCCCGCCGTGCATCAGCATCAAGCGTAAAGGTCCATGCATTATCACAGCAGGCGACCTTGCGGAAGAAGGCAATGTAGAGGTGCTGAATCCACACCACCACATCGCTACAGTGAATGCCAGCGGTGAGTTCGAAATGGATGTGTACCTGTCTGTTGGTCGTGGCTTCTGCCCGGCTGAATGGGTACAGGGCAAACAGCAGGAAATAGGAATAATTCCCATAGACAGGATTTATTCACCTGTAACACGCGTTAACTTTGATGTAACGAATACACGCGTAGGGCAGCATACTGACTACGAAAAACTTACACTGCAGATTTCTACCGACGGCAGAATCGAACCGGATGAAGCACTCGTCACAGCTGCAGCAATCATCAGGCACCACCTCGATGTATTTGTAGGATACAGCAAAGATATCATTGATGATATCGAAGATATCGAATCCGAAGAAGACATGAGGGACAACCTGGTCCGCAAGCTGAACATGAGTGTAAACGAAATCGAGCTCAGCGTCAGGGCAGCAAACTGCCTTAATAATGCAAACATATCAACAGTCGGAGAACTGGTGATGAAAACCGAGGCTGACATGCTTAAATTTCGCAACTTCGGCAAGAAATCACTTCAGGAAATCAAGCATAAACTAGAAGAGCTTGGGCTTACCCTCGGATATAAGTTTGATCCGGCCCTGCTCGAGAAAAAACCAGAATAGCTGGCAGAAAGACTTTCTAAAATGCGTCATAGAAAACACAATAAAAAATTCGGTCGGATAAAATCACATAGAGAAGCCCTTGTCTCAATGCTCGTAGTCGGGCTTATTAAATCTATGTCGATCAAAACAACACTTGCAAAAGGTAAAGTTGCCCGCCAGCTGGCAGAGAAAATGGTCACTAACGCACGGAAGAATGACCTTGCTGCCAGACGCAGGGCAATCGCAAAGCTTCGCGATGAAGAAGCGGTAAAAATCCTTTTCGATAAAATCGTCCCCATAATGGAAGGACGTCCCGGCGGCTTCACGCGTATAGTAAAAATCGGTCAACGCTCCAGCGACGGCTCCGAAATGTGCATACTGTCATGGGTTACAGAAAAGTACGAGCCTGCCGCAGAAGCAGCAGCTGATGTTGAGGAAGTTGCAGAAGCAGCCCCTGTAGAAGCGTAGGGCACTGCCCGGCGAGGCCGGGGCAGTGGGTAGTTTGCTCATGCGGCGCCGTGGCTGCCTGGGAGCCCCGAGCGCCTGCTCGGGAGGATGGCTGACCCTATTGACCGCATTGACCTTATTGAGGTCGCCAAGCAACCACGGCTCATGAGGACATTCGCCCTCCAGTTTGGCTATGCGCATCCT
>JAAZFF010000456.1 GCA_012511845.1 Lentisphaerota bacterium | reverse complement strand
GCCAGATATTCGGGTACAACGGCCGACTTTGGGCGCATGACCGTGATCTCGGAAGACACGGTAATATCGTCAAACCCCTCGGGCATAACCGCCGCCCTGAAAGGTTCGGCAGCCTGAGTGAACAGCACATCCTGAGGCTTTACCGCCGTCCACTTAGCGGCCTTATCTATTGATGCATATTTCAACCCGGAAAAATGGATATCGCATGCATCGAGATTGCTGAGACGCAGCATCGGGATACCTGCTTCACATGAGGTCAATCGTGAGCCGTCGGCAAAATAGTCAAGCAGGTCCCCCAGCTTGATGAAGCTGTCGTAGTTACCGTTTGTAATGGTCTTTACTGTCTTCTCGCCAAGGTAAAAACGGGGGTCAAGGCGGTTGCCTTTTTTGCGAAACTTTTTCAGCTGGATCACGGTACTTCTCATGCGCGATCCTCCGGATTAAATGCCGCCTTAATGGTTTCAATCGTGGCAGCAATGACATCGCTGTCGAAGTCATCCTGCTGTAATTCGGTCATTGAGATCGAGTAATCAGCGGGAATCTGTTTGGCCTTTTTCATGAACAAAATAGAGCATCGAATGCCTGTGCCGGAAAAACAGAATCCGGTCGGCAAGCTGACAATGCCAAGGACCTGCACGGAATCCAACAGCCAATCCCGGAAAGCCCTGTGGCTTGCTCCGGATAAAATCCCTTCCGGCAATACGACTGCAATTAGACCATCCGGCTTACATTGTTCAATAGCTTTGATGGTATAGAGATACTCCCCCGGGTATTTCTTTGACACTGGCTCGCCTTTAAAAAAGGAACTGGTTAATTCGGCCCCCTTTTTCAATTGCATTGATCGACCGAATGGGGGAACCAGGACAACGACATCCTTTGTCTTGGCATGCCTGCTTTCAAGGTAACCGTCATCAATAAAGGCGATTTCTGGATACAGAAGCTTCAACAAGGACAGAAGCCCCTGATTCCCATTCTCCAGAACCACCTCGCCGTTGCCCGAACCGGACAGAATTGAAAACTGAGCGCCTACAGCAGATGTAACAAGCGATATTGAGTTGGCGTTTTCACCCATAGACTGAAAAACCGGTGACAGGGCCAACGGCAATCCATGAATACATTTTTTATCATCGCTTGCTCGTGCCACCCAATCGGTCAACTGAGCGGACTCTTCGGGTGTCGCTGGCTTCAGTCTGAAACCAGCAAGGACGGCACATAACTTCAAAACGCCTTCATTGTTGATATCTGCATCTTTCAGCTTGCCTTTGATGCTCAAAATCAAATCAGAACAGTCATCAACCGTTCCTGCGATAGAGCACGCCCACGCATCCTCTTTTCCTGCCTCTTCGTTGGCAATTCGGGCAACCAGAAGATTCGCCGCAACAGCATCGATAGCCTCCCGTTTTTTCACGCTTTGCCGCAGAAGGGTCGAGAGATATTCAAAAACATCCTGCGATGGAAATAGCCGTGCCTTAACAGGTTTCAAAGCGCGAACAGAATGCAGCTCGCCTGCCTTTGGGGGTGCTTCATAGAACGACAGCGTTGAGCCTCCTTCAGCCACAACAAAGGATACCCCCTCGTTAGAAAGCAAAGACAGGTATCGATCAGAGACTGATCCACGCTTCGGAGACACGACAACCCCCCGTTTTCCGGCAAACTTAAACTCCGCATCAATAGACAGGCGACCCACGCTCGCATTGTCCAGCGGGGTAACCTCAATGCCTCTTGCCTTTATGTATTCTTGAGCTTTCATATAATCTCCGTGTCACATACTCACTTTCACATTACCCAATATACAAACAGAGCCCGCCCATGTCAAATGAAATTTTATCACACAATCATATTTCTATTAACTTTTCTCCGTTCCACGCAGAAAAAATTCTTTTTAGTGTCGCATTTTCAGGCGGTTGCATGGTGTACAGCCAAACGGGCCGGATCAAGTCGTTGGTCTCCACCGCCACCAGAACCCGCGTATAAACACAGCGGCCATTGGGATCGAATGCCTCCAGCCGATCGATAGGCGGTAGGTCGAAGCCGGGATTGGCGAAGGTCATCAGCTCCCCGTGGACCAGATCCCAGTCGCCTTCCGGTCGGGTCATGGAATTTTCAGGCAGCTCGATGGCGTTCTGTGTTCGGG
>JAAZFF010000455.1 GCA_012511845.1 Lentisphaerota bacterium | reverse complement strand
GCCTTAGATATTGTGTTCCCGCAGATCGGCGTTATTTTGATGAAGAGTATACAAATGCACCAAGACGCAGACGTGATGCTGTACCTGCGGAGGGGCGAGTGCATCACCGTTTGTTGAGCAGAATACTTGCAATTCCGGCACGTCACGGTGCTGACTTTGCCATTGTATGGTCGAAGGAAGAACTCGTTTCAGCGGGAATCGATACGAAACCTCATTTGCCCGATACACAATCTGCTGTTACGTTCGGGCTTACAGCACCGGCTTCAATCATGCGCGGACAACTCGTTAACTGTGCTCATTATATCATACGTCAGACTGCGTATGATGCTGTTCGTGAACTCGAGCGCGCCGGTTATACAGCTGTTTCAAAAAGTGGGATTGATGAAGAGTTGCTGGAAAAGTCGATCACCGGTTTACCTGATGGGCGCGTTTTGATAACGGGAACTTTACTTACCGAAGCACAACTCGACCCTACACCTAAAAACGTAGTTTTGCCCTCCGACTCCAAATCTGCTCCCGATGGCGATTTTAATACAGAACTTATAGAACTGCTCAAACAACAGGGAGCAGTAACGATCGGTGTATCGCCGGCTGGCAGGATAGACAAAATTGTTGAACAGCTCCGACCTGATTTCGATGGACAAAAGCAGTTTACCTTCAAAGATAAAGCCGGTGCTTTCAGGCAGCCGGAACCTGTTGTTTCAGAAACAGAACGCAGATTAAAAAACACAACAGACTATCTTCCCGACGCCCGGAGTGTTGTAGTTTTTGCCTTGCCAATGGCTAAAGCCACTGTGGAAAACACAATCCGTCATGATGCCGAAGCTGTGGGACCGCTCTCTTTTGCCCAGTATGAATCTATTAACACGCTTGGCCGCATTCTTCGCAGGGCAATCGCACTTTGTGAGCGCCACGGCGTGAAAGCGAACTGGTCTTTTGACCTGATCGGCAGTGCATCGACAGTTGCTAATCCGCGAGGACAGCAGCCTGATCTTTTCAGCAACCGCTTCGCTGCCTGGGCTTCAGGTCTCGCAAGGATAGGGAAGGGCGGCTTTCCTGTAAATCCGGAGTATGGAACTCGTTTGCGCTATGCTTCATTGATAATTAATCGCGAATTGCCGGCTGATAAGCCGCTGGATAACTGGCGCACAGAACTTTGCGACAACTGTGAACGTTGCATTGAAAGTTGTTCTGTATCAGCATTTCTCGGAGAAATCAATTTTGAACATGATGGCGTATCCGATTCTTTCAGACTGATAGAACCTGCACGTTGTGACTGGGCAAAACGTTTCTCACTTATAGCAGAAGAGGGAACAGCTTACACGGGATGGAGTCTCAATGTACCTGCACCTGAAAAGATTACCGGTGAAAATCTTGCAGATGCACTGAGTCAGCATCCGGCAATCGAGAAACTGCGTCCTTGCAACTTTGACGCCTGTATACTTGCCTGCCCTTATACACGTTCCCAGGAGGAATAAAGTTTATGGGCACACCGCTTGTACAGTCAGTTATGCGTGCTCTATTTGTATTGGATGAGCTTGTTAAAGCAGCTGAGAGCGAGGGCGATGAAAATATCGCCCTGTCAGAACTTTCACGCCGCTCTGAACTGCGTCCCAATACGCTTCATAATCTGCTTCGAAGTCTCATTGCCGCCGGATATGCTGAATCCGGCGGTGATGGACGTTATAGAATCGGACCAAAGTGCAGGCAAATGGGAATGCAAAATAAAGCTTCCGCCTGGATAGAGTTTGTAAAACCGATTGTTGACGATCTGATCATAAAAACAGGTGAAAGTGCACTGTTTTGCTCGCTTGCAGGAACTGAGCGCCTGATCATATATCAAAATGAGTCAGACGAGCCTGTGCGGGCAACACACAGCACACCGGGACATCGTCATTTTTACAGCGTGGCAACTTCTCGTGTTTTAGCGGCATGTAGCAGCGAGACGGTCAGGGAGGCACTTCTTATTCGCTGGGGCACTCCCGGAAAGGAGTTCAATAATGCTGATTCGACTGAAGTGTTAAACGCTGTGCTGGATAAAGTGCGTGACAAAGGCTATGCCCGTTGCCTTACTCATGGAGATGAAGTAGTTAACTTGGCTGTCCCTGTTTTTGACAACAAGGGAAAACT
>JAAZFF010000008.1 GCA_012511845.1 Lentisphaerota bacterium | reverse complement strand
GTGTTTTCCTGAAAGATGACCCGGTTAATGTTGACTGGTATAACCGTATGATGGCGACGGTTGTTGCACGACTTGATGTGAGGAAGCGTGAGCTGGAACAAATTATCGCAGATAATTCCACGTGGCTTGAGCTTGCCGAAGTGTTTATGGATCGCAGCCTTGTGGCACATTTCGATTTTGATTTCTCCGACTCCGTTTCTCCATGGACACTTTCAATGATCAATTCGTACGGGATGTTCCGTTCTACTCCCATTGACACAGGACAATATCTTTCTCATCTGAACGGTATATCAGACATATATTACGGTTCAGCTGAAAGCGGTTCACCGGGAATTGCAGAAGGAAAAGACTGGAAGGCAATGCTTTTCAAGGAAACTCTTACGCCTACCTACAAGCCGTTCTCGCTTAGCGTTCCATCACAGCGCTCTGTGCCGTCCACAGCAGGAGTCGGCTTGGGATACGCAGGTTTCCAGATGATGACAGTCGGCAATATTCTAGCCCATGATGCGCTTCCATTTTATGACGAAGCAGATCTTTCAGATTTGAAAGACCAGATGATTGATTTGTGCGGAGAGCTGGGCAACTCAATTCTGATTTCCCTCAGTCCCGTCTATAATAGAGACGTCGTTGAATCAAGGCTGACATACACAGAGGAGACGTCAGGTTACAAAGGTGTTAATTTTATAAATTATGCCAAAGGCTCAAGCGATAATGCTGATATACCTGAAAACACGTTTTTGCAAGTGTCTGCTACTGCAAAACCCAGCCCTTTATTAGGTGTCAGCCATTCTCCGCGTGCCAGAGTGTACGGCAACGGATATATGTATATGCCGGGAATATCGCGAGGTATAGCTTCCGGCTCGCGGGCAAGATTATACGGTATCGGATACGGAGAGAGGGGAGAACTTGAAAGGGTTTCTGTAAAACAGGATGCTGAGGGTGGAATTAAAAATACTCCCATTCACATGTTTTATGCTTATGGCGGCGTCACTCTCAACAGGGGATATGCTGCAGATCCTTCAGGGAACCCGATTTATAAACCGCGTGTCCTCATGGCTATAAAAGATTCTGTACATAAAACTGCCCTGGATATGAGTCTGGCAGATAACAGGGTATCTGAATTCTTTGCAGACAGACCTGACAACATTAAGAGTGTCGGCGGCAGCGGCGAGATGATACTGGGGTCAATAGCACCGGTCAGCGATGAAGTGACTGACGAAATGGTCGAAGCCGCAATGGGGTACGGAATACCCCTGGAAGCAAATTATCTCATGAATTTTGACGGGATTGCCCAGGGTGCAAATGATGCTTATATTCTCAATGAGGTTCGACTCAGGATATTGAGAAACCGCAATATAATACGAGATGATCTGGAGCAATTGCATGGTGATGCAAAAGATCACATGGATGAAGCCAGGCAGATGCAGGAAAAAAAGAAGTGGTCTCTTGAGAGAGCACACCATATTTTTGCAACATGCATTGAGAATCGTGTTTACGGACCCCTGCGCGGTGTTACCGAGGACCTGGTACAGGCAGTTGTCGTTCTTTTATTGCTCAATATACCGTTTGCCTTTGCAATGGAGCGTCTCATCTTCGGATTTACAAATATCTACAAGCAGATAAGTGGATTTTGCCTGTTTTTTATCGGAACATTTTTAATCCTTTATTTCACACATCCGGCTTTTGCCCTCGCTTCAGCTCCTACAGTAATTTTCCTTGCCTTCGTCATAATATTGTTATCGATCGTTACTATTATGATAATCATGGGCAAGATTAAACAGGAGATACGTGCCATTCAGGGGCTGGCATCGACTGTGCACGGCGTAGAAAGCGACAGCTCCACAACGATGTCGGCAATTCTCATTGGAATTGCAGGTATGAGAAATAGACCTCTCAAGACATTTCTGACGTGCCTTACTGTTGTTCTGCTTACTTTTACAATTCTTGTTTTTGCTTCATTTACTCCTCAGGAAGGAGTTGTTGAATCATATATGGGGCGAGGTACAGGGGAGAATAGAATAGAACTGCACAAACTTTCATTTCTCGAAATTGATGACATGTTGTCGACATCTATCGATTTGCTTCATGCTGATGAGTTTGATACATACAGGCGGGGTGGAGTTCTCAGATTGCCCACACGACATGTTGATACCGGTAATACTCCTCTTTCTCCTGATCGTGTGTTGTACTCTCCAAGAAAACAGAAAACTACTACCATAAGAGCCGTCATGGGGCTTGAGGAGGGAGAGTTTGGACGCTCCGAGGTAATGCAGCGCATAGCACCGGACTTCGGGGAAACAAACTTTGAATTTCCTCCGATTTATCTGCCGCCCATAGTGGCAGAAGCCCTCGATGCGGAAGTTGGTGAAAAACTCATACTCAACGGACGCAATTTCTCTTTTGCCGGAACATTCAACGTCAATGCAATGCAAAGTCAAAATACGCTTGATGGACTGCATATAATGCCTCCGGATTTCCAGGCTACAATGAGTCGTAGGGGCGGGTCACCTACAGCAGGTGCATCGGCACAACAATTTGAAGACATGTCGGGAGGGAGTTTTGAGTGGCTTTCTGCTGATGTAATTGCTCTGGCTCGCATCTCAGATCTCGATGAACTGTTCCCGGAATCAAATATTTCGAACTTTATAACCTTGTATCCAAAGAGTGATACGGTAAACATGGAAAATGCAGCCAGGAAATTGGCACAAGTTTTTCGCGGTGCCGTTCTTGTAAAATCTCCCGAAGGTGTAAAAAGAATGTTCTTCACCAAGGCTGTTGAAGGCTCCGGTTTTGCAGATGTTATAGTGCCGCTGTTGCTAGGCGGGTTAATTATATTCAGTTCTTTGATGGGCTCAATTGTAGATCGGGAGCGTGAAATTTTTACATATTCTGCGCTTGGTCTTTCACCACCTAACGTCGGTGCCCTCTTTTTTGCCGAATCAGCTGTCTATTCAGTGATTGGAGGCATGGGGGGATATCTTGTTTCCCAGCTGGTTGCCAAAATTCTAAGTGAACTTGGCAGACTGGGATTGCTCACACCGCCTGAAATGAACTTTTCATCCCTTGCATCGGTCTCTACAATTCTGATTGTGATGGCAGTTGTAATGCTGTCGACCATTTTCCCTGCCTGGCGTGCAAGTCGTTCGGCAAACCCCGGCGTAGCCAGAAAATGGATAATGCCCAGCCCCAGGGGAGATAACATGAACTTTGTGTTTCCGTTTACAGTGTCGGAGGTCGACTTCACCGGTATTCTTTCATTTGTCGGAGAACATTTTTCAAACCACTCCGATGCCACACTAGGTGAGTTTGCTGCCAAAAACGTAAAATTATTCAAGATGCCGGGAGCCAAGGGCGGTCAGGATTCCATAGGAATAGAAGCAGAAATTTCCCTTGCACCGTTCGATCTCGGAATATTCCAGAAGTTTAAAATGTACTCTTCGGAATTTGAGATCCCCGGCATTGATGAGGTTGTAGTAGAATTACATCGCCTTGGAGGGACACCTTCTTCATGGTTAAGAAGCAACAGGAGCTTTGTTGACGAATTGAGAAAACAATTTTTATTGTGGCGTTCATTGCCAATAGAAACTATTGAACATTATCGAAAAGAAACGCAGCAGAAGCTAGGTGACGATGCTATCGGACAAAAGCACGTTGACGTTGGGATTTAAACAGTATTTCCGGGGAATTCGAATCTGATGACAAAATTAAAAAAACTGTTTGCACGCCGAACTAAAACTGAAGACAAGGAACTAGAGGAGTTCAGGCAACTCCTTGAAGTGCCGGATACATTTGAGGACGGCTTCAGCCTTGCTTCCTTCATAGGATCGTTATTTGTTGCTCTTGTAATGGTTCCGGGATCTCTTTATATGAGCCTCGTTGCCGGAATGGGTATCGGCGGCGCCGCACAATGGGTTACTGTTCTGCTATTCGTTGAAGTGGCAAAACGCGCCAATGCCAAACTGTCAAGAGCCCAATTGTTTATACTGTTTTACATGTCGGGGCTCGTGATGACGCAGGCAGTATCGCCATTGTTCACTCAGTTCCTCGTTCGTTCTGATGCGGCTGTTACAAGCGGAGTGGCAAATCTTATTCCTGCATGGGTAGCTCCTGCAAACCTTGATAAAGCTCCACGTTCATTTCTTACAAAAGCATGGATGCCCGCCATCGGTCTGATAGTATTTCAGCAGATAATGGACAGGATCAGCAGTGCTATTCTCGGATATGGTTTATTCAGATTAACTTCAGATATCGAAAGACTGCCATTCCCGATGGCACCCATAGGGGCTCAGGGTATTCTTGCAGTGGCAGAACAGGTTGATGGTTCAGCTAAAAGTGCAGGTACAAGTGTACGTTGGCGCATGTTCTGCATAGGTACCGGCATAGGCATGATCTTTGGTCTTATTTATATGGCTGTGCCTACTCTCAGCGGTGCTTTTTTCGATGAAACATTGATGATTTTCAAAATTCCATTTGCCGATTTCACTCCTTATACGCAAAATTTCCTGCCCGCAACAGCAACCGGTTTTTCATTTGATTTGGGGAATGTTGTCCTGGGCATGACCATGCCCTTCTTCTCGATGCTCGGTTCTTTTGTCGGATTGATATTTACATTTGTAATGAACCCGATTCTTTACAACATGGGAATGATGCAGACCTGGGAACGCGGTGACACTACCGTATTAACTCTTTTTGCCAATAATATTGATTTTTATTTCAGTTTCCAGATTGGTATTTCTCTGGCAATAGCTCTGTATGGAATAGTTCTTTCAGTAAAAAACATCCGTCGCAGCCAGTCTAAACAAAATACAAAAACACAAAATTATAAACATTCCTTAGAAGATTTATCAAAAAAACGCGGTCATATGCCATCCTGGCTGTTTCTCATAACATACCTTATTTCATGTACAGGATACATTGTCGTTTCAGGTTTTCTGATTGGCTGGCATCCCGGTGTAATGATTGTGCTGTTTTTCTTCGGCTTTATTTATACACCTTTGATTTCATACGTTACCGCACGTCTAGAAGGCATGGCAGGGTAAGTTATTGAAATTCCGTATATTTAAGAATTGGCATTCATAATTTCCGCTTATCAGGCAGTTAAAATCAGGTTTTTACCAATTCCCAAGTCAAACTATGGGTTGCAGGTTGTCAACTACAAACAGGCGGAGCTCCTGGGATGCAAATTTACATCTATCTGGAAATCCCAGGTGTTTCTCTTTCCGATAATAATTGTATCGACGCTTTTATTTTCGAGCTTTATATGGGGGCTTGCAGAAATACCATCTGCAGTCTACCCGTTTACAATGGAAATATGGGATCTTAATGCCAAAAATGCATGTTTGTTGTATTCCGCAACTCTCGGAGAATACTCGCAGTTTTCCGAAGCTTTGGGAATTGGACGCTTCCTTGCAGGATTTGGTTCTGCCGCTGTTTTGATGAGTGTCCTCGGATGGTTTGGAGCACCCACGATGTTCTTTTTCGGATGCGTCAGAGGTCTCGGTCAGACAGCTCCGCACTCAGTCGTACCAAACTTTATAGGTGCACTCATAGGGAAACTGTATTTCGAGAAAAAATATGGAAGGGAATGGCGGAAAATGATCCCGATTGTATCATCGGGATTCTTTGTAGGTTCAGGTCTCATATCAATGTTTGCCGTTGGTCTTGTGTTCCTTGCAAAATCTGTAAGCACAATGACGTATTAGAAGGAATCATAAATAAATGTCTGAAGAAAGAGATAACGTTCTGTACACCCCGCCTCCACCCCCCAAAGGCAAGGAGGTTCTTGTATCTGTCCGCGGCGTTGATAAAATATTCTCAAAAGGTGACGAAAAGGTATATGCCCTGAGTAAAGTAAGTATCGATGTTTATCGTGAAGAATACCTCTCAATAATGGGCCCCTCAGGCTCCGGCAAATCGACACTGTTCAATATGATAGGTGCTCTTGATAAACCATCAGCGGGTGAGGTGTCCATCGGTGGAGTCTCTCTCCCCAAACTGGCTTCGAGAGAACTGTCGTATTTTCGCTGCAAGCATATCGGCTATGTTTTCCAGACATACAATCTTATACCCTGGCTGACAGGGCTCGGCAATGTAATGCTGCCCTTGACGTTTCTGGGAGAAAGCGATGCAAGGGCAACTGAAAGGGCAACGGAGGTAATGGAAATTGTAGGCCTCGGTCACCGGCTCGATCACACGCCTGATGAAATGTCAGGCGGACAGCAGCAGAGGGTCGCCATAGCCCGGGCACTGGCCAACGATCCCGCAATTATTCTGGCAGACGAACCTACTGCAAACCTTGATCAGAAAACAGGTGAGGAAATAATAGAACTGCTTTCAGAGCTATGTAAAAATCAGGGTGTCACCGTTATTACGGCAACGCACGATTACAAGATGCTTAAAGCCTCGGATCGGATAGCATGGATTAAAGGTGGACGCGTTGAAAAGGTTGAAGATGCCGAGGACATGAACATAAGTGTAGGATCGATTACAGTATAAATATTAATTCATATAATGGCACTTAGAATATCAGACAGATTCCCGGAAGGAAATGTACGTGTTTTAAAGGTAAGCCGAGCTGACAATGTCGTTGAAGTTGAGTTTACCCCTGAAACACGCGGCAGCCCTCGTGTCACCTGGTTTTATTTTAAAATGTCTGAGGACAACGACAAAAATAAGTTGCCGCTACCGGAAACACTCGCCCTGACACTGTGCTTTGCTGATAATATAGGGCATGAAGATAATACTGATGCGTGTCGTCCCGTATTCAGGGAAATAGACAAAAACTGGGTGCGTCTTAAAAGACCCGATAAAAAACTGTCAGACGACGGTGTTTTATCACTTACCTGGCATGTGCCATATCCTGCTGCACCATCTGAATTTGCATTTTGCTTTCCATTCGGCAGAGAAGAGCTTGAAACACTGAAACGCCAGTCCAGGGGCTACTGGACTGAACGAAATATCGGGATTACCCACTCCGGTCGTATGTTGAAACGGTTGAATAACTCTATATATAAAGGTTGCGATGCATGTTCAAACCCGCGCGGGCTTTTTCTTGTGGCAAGAGAAAACGGGGGAGAAACTCCCGGTTCATGGGTATTGGATGGAATGCTCGATGCCATTTCAAGGGCGAAACCTGTTAACTGGTGCGTTTGGGCGATTCCATTTGCAAATCTGGATGATGTTTGCAGAGGCAGGTATATCGCTGACGAGAGTTTTAAAGAACAGAAGTTAAATCCAAAAGATAAAAGACCTGACTTGTACGAAACTTATATTATAAAGAACGATTTGCAACGCTGGGCGAAAAGATGCAATCCTGCGTTGGTTTTGTCTTTATGCGCATCTCCTGCTCTCGATTCTGCGGGCGTACGTCTTGTCGACAATCTGATACAGGAAGGTGGCACGAATTCCCATACTTCTGAAAATGAAGCATGGATTAACATGTTTGCACAGGCTCTCAATCCGGAATATGGCTCAGAGAAATTTCAGGCAGATGAGAAGTCCTCTTCATGCTGGCTTATTCCATCTCTTCGGTCATTTCTTGAAAATGAACCAAAATGTGGTGCCCTTACTTTAGAAATTCATTTGCATTTGCCGGTGAAACATTACTGCTGCAAAAGCAATATAGGGAAATTGGAAAACGTATAGCACGTTGTATTTTACAACGTTGGGGAAACAAATAGCTATAAGCTCTCTCTTGATGGTTTGTTAAATCCAAATCACACTGATATATAAATTCAAATGGATGCATTATCTTATATGAGAAAAATGAAAAAAGGATTTTCACCTTTTTTCTTTTGTATTAATATATTGCTGACATTCAATTTGCACGGAACAGCTCTTTTTCCACAAGATGACATGGAGGGACTGTTCGGTCCTGCCGGTGCGAGAAGCTGGGATCCGTACACACGACTGGCGTATCTGGTAAAACCTGACTCTGATTGGGATGGTTTAAATGATGAAGAAGAGCGCACATGCATAGCTGTTTGGGGCGAAGTGGAAAAGGGAGACTTTCAGTGGAAAGACGGTGCAGACCCCGGAATTTTTACAGACTTGACATCAACGGGTTTTAAAACCGGGATACAGCTCCCGTTTCCTTTTAACTGGGGAGGCAGCAACCTGACTGATTTGTGGGTGTGCCGGAATGGAGTGCTGGCGTTCAGTCCGGATTTTTCGACAACAGCAGTTCCGGCTGCACTCCCTGCAGCTTTGACAAATCAGACGTTTATATGTCCTTTCTGGCAAAACCAACTTTCCTATACATCACCTGATTGCCGCTACTGGACGTTTATATCTGAAAATTTAAAAAGTATAGTAATATGCTGGGAAAATCTGGAGATAGAGAATGACCTCGACTCGAAAATATCTTTTCAAGTTGAGATAAAAAAAAGCGGAGTAATGACATGGCGCTATCGTGATTTGGTTCTCGATACAACAAACTCACTCAGCGGCACTGTCGGCGCTCAAAAAAACTCTGCGGGTTGGAGTTTTTCCGGTGAACTCCTTCATACACCCCTAGCACTTAGCATCAAGGCTATGGATTACCTAGATGAAAATAATCCTGACAGTGATGGAGACGGCATAATAGACGGTATTGAGTTCTATTACTATAATCCGGAAAGAGGAACCGGCAGAGAACTCAATCCATCCGTGCCCGACAATCCTGGAGATATAGACAGGGATGGGCTAGATGTAACTGAAGAATTCCTGCATGGGCAGCTCGATCCGTTCTATTGGGATACTGATGGGGACATGCTTGGCGATGGTTACGAGGTAGCGCATCGACTTCTGGCATATGATGCATCGGGAATACATGGACTGGAAGGAGATCCAGACGGAGACGGATTGTCCAATAGTCTGGAGGTTTTATACAGGACGCATCCACGACGGCGTGATACAGATCGAGACGGAGTGGATGACGCCGAAGAAGTGCAAAATTACTCCAATCCAGCCGGACCGGGAGGTGTGTCCGACAAGTCGTTGCTGGCGCCCGTACGCTTTTCACTTGGTGATCCGGGACGAGACGGAGGAACTGAAGCTTATGTAATGAAAATCGATCCTATTTCAGGAGATACGAGAGCATTTACATTTCAAAACACATCCTATGGTGGCATTCAGACGATAGATCTTGAACTCGTTGTTGGTGGACATTACAAAATTACCCTCGACCATTTGGGGAGCGTACGTTTCAGGAACTTGTATGCCAAACCGGATTATGAGGCTAACATTGAAGGTCTTTCAGGAACTGTGATAATGAAAAAAGATACGCATGGTCTTTGGGGACGTCATTTGGCTTCCGCCGTCACAATGCCAGGTGAACCGCCAATTAATACAAATATATGTGCTGAACTTTGGGTAATATCACATCCTGTGTCTGATGACGATTCGGCAATTGCTGATCCTGTGTTTAAAACAGAAATTGAAGCATGGCATGCGGGAATGAGTGCAGGCTCAGATCCTGTACCGCAAACGGAGCTTGCAAATCCCGGAATTCTTGTTCTGCCGCATTATGGAGGGTTTCTAACTGATATTCCTTCGGCAAAAATACGCTTTAAAGGTATAACACATGAAGGTGCAGATTTTAAACGATATATACGATTTTCCAATCCGACACGACTAGCATACAAATTGCCAGGCAGCTTTTTCAAAGTTCCGTACGAAAGTGAAGTTCAGATACCGGGCAGGGCTGATGAGGATATTGAAGTTGAACTCCAGGTAAATGGAGAATGGCCTGTGGGAACATCTGTAAGTGTAGCGTGTGTTGTGAAAAGTTATGATAACCAGATTGTTTCTGAAAGCGACAAAGTTATGCTTTCAGGACAAACAATTGTTGCCATCGGCGATTCACTGACTTATGGAGTGAGGCGTACTCGAAGTGGTACACTGCAAACTCCATTGTGGGGAAATCCCTGGTTGAGCTATCCCTCGGCATCAGCATGGAGCGGCAGCAGCTACGGGAACAGGGCAGATGTAAATTACCAGGGCTTCCGTGGATTTCTTCAACAGGATTTAAATGCGAATATTCCCTGGCAAGGTCATGATACGAATGGACATGGTCCCAACCACTGCGGGTACCCGGGTGCCCGCATCAATCACCTGAACGGAATGATACCCGATTCTACGCGACCATTTCCAAACTCTGCTTTGCGTTCCGGACCGAACACGCTTGTTGTTATATATTTTATAGGAGCAAATGATGTAATAGCAGGCAAAAGCAGCTCTAGCATGTTTTCAAGCTGGAAGGCAGGGTTAAACAACATATTATCTCTTCGCGAGGGACGTGGGCGCACATTGATTATTGCTGTTACTCTGCCGAAAATGAGAAGTGATTACGGATTATACAGTTCGCAAAAGCAGCAGGAGCTGGTCGGCTTAAATCGGCTTATCCGCTCCCATACAGTGACAAAGCGACATACGAAATATATGGTGGCAGATGTAGAGAACGTGCCCCATGATCAAAATGATGATGGGCTTCATTTTATGTCAGGAGGCTACAAGCGCATAGAAGAAATTATCAGAAGCGCAATTGTCAGGGGGTTGAAAGAGTAGAATGAAAAACCCGGCGGCAAATATGATCCTTCTATTCAGCTTCTTGTTTGTTCTGCAAACATCGGGGAATCATGCGTATTCTGAAACTGGCTCTATTGCAGACGGCGCATCAGTCAGTGCAGTTGAATCGCCATTGCTTGTTATCGAAAATGATAAAATTGGTTTTATAAGTCCTGTCGATGGCAGATTGCTCCTGTCTCCCCGATATGAGGCTTGCGGCAAGTGGAGCGAGGGTTTTGTATGGGTGCAGGAACAATCCGATGCCGGAAGCCCCGGATTGTTCATAAATCTCGATGCTCAGCCGGTGACAAGTCAGCCGCTGGGCGACCTTTACTCAGTCTTTCCGGAAAGGCCTATCCCCGAATTCCGGCAAAATATAGCTGTTGTCTCTTTATCAGAAAGAAGTTTTGCGTATATAAATACGAATGGCAGTATAATCGGATATACTTCGCCGACAGGCGCATTTATGCGCCAGGATGATGAACTGATTATATGTATTGATAAAAACGGGTTGTCAGGTTTTATGGATCGTAGAGGTGCAGAGCGAATCCCGCCGCTCTTCAAAGAGGTAACTCCCTTCAGATCCGGGCGTGCTGCTGTTAAGAAATCAGACAAATGGGGCTTGATCGATAATACCGGCAATTGGGTCGCAGAGCCTGAGTTTGAAAACTTGATTTGGTTCGCTGATGAACCGCGATACTGGAGTTTTTTACAGAATGGTAAATGGGGGATAATTGATAGAGATGGAAAGCGTATAACTGAAGCTCTCTTTGATGCCCTGGGAACCTGGTGTGGAGAATCATTGAATATTGCAGTTGAAGAACGCTGGGGAATTGTCAATGCAAATGGCTCTGTTGCTGTTGCGCCGCTCTATAAAACACTGGAAGCTCTTGGAATATCAGGGAGTGATCAGCTGTGGGCTGCAAGAGATACTAATAATTTGTGGGGAATAATCAACTCCGAAGGAATCAAGAAGTTTGACTTTGTTCTTGAAGAAATACAATCTCCCGATTCTGGGGTTTTTCTTGGCAGGGCAAATGGAGGAGTCGGACTTTTAGATTTAAAAAAAGGAGTTTTTAAAACTGATTTACGCTACTCACGTATATTGCCTATGCCGGATGATCTTAAACATCTGGCTGCAGTAGAAAGACGAGACAGGTGGGGGGTAATAAGAATTGAAGATGGAGATGAGATTGTTGCTGTCGAATACAGTTCAGTTGCCCGGGATGGCAACTTGATTAGGACTGAAAAGGAAAACGACACAATCTGGTTTGATATCCACGGCGTTCAAGTTGAAAAACCGGAACACATTATAACAATTCCGGAGTTGCAAGTCGCTATTAGCGGCGGCAAATCAGGCTTGATAGACAAAGACGGAAACTGGACTATAAAGCCGAAATATGCTGAAATCGGAGAGTTGTGGAATGGATTGATTCCTGCAAGAAAAGAGTCATCATGGGGATTGATCAACATAGAAGGAAAAGAGATTCTGCCATGTATATATGATGGGATTGAGTGGGGAACTTCCGGTCACGAAGATTCCGTTTTCTATGGATTTACGCCTGCGGACATTAAAGGCCTTGAGTTTTATGGGAGCAGTTCGGAGCGGTGAAACTAAAAAGAGTAAAAAGACAATTTAATACTTCAGCTGTCCTGCCAGTTGCAGTTTTCATCTTGCTTTTAAAAACTGCCTTTTCATTCGCTGCACCGTTGTTGCCTGATTTTGTAATCTCCTCTGCTTCATGTCCGACCGGCATAGTGGAAGGACAAGTTATATCTGTAAATCTGGTTGTTGAAAATCAAGGAAATGCGCCGGGGGATGGCAAGTATCTTGATGTATGGCATACACGTTCGCATGGTTGGCCGGATGTTGGTGAAGTTGGTGAAGGGTGGGAAGAGGTCGGAATACTGCAATCGGGAAATTCTCGAACTATAGAGGTTTCGTCAATTGAGGTTCGGGAGGGGACCAACAGCCTGTGTGCCTTTATTGAGTTCGAAAACCGTGTTTCAGAAAGTTGCAATACTAACAATCATCTGATCTTTGAGTATTTTGCAGATGCAGTTTCCACTAACCTGACTCCTGTTTATCGTTTCTGGTCACCGGTTTATCAAGGCCATTTTTTCACCATTTCTGAAAATGAAAAATCAAATATAATTGAAAATCTTTCTCACGACTGGAAGTATGAAGGCGTCGCTTATTATGTACCTGCAGATGCTGCTCCGGGTACAAAACCGGTTTTCCGTTTTTGGTCATCGATTTATCAGGGTCATTTTTTTACCATTTCTGAAAATGAAAAATCAAATATAATTGAAAATCTTTCTCACGACTGGAAGTATGAAGGCATCGCCTATTATACTTATCCGGTGAAAGTCAAAAATACTTCTCCGGTATATCGTTTTTGGTCAACAATATACAGG